>DASQIG010000457.1:0-3563 GCA_035631735.1 Burkholderiales bacterium
CCGCTACCGGCGCCAGCCGGAAATCACGTCCACCTCCGGGCGCTGGTCCAAGGTCTTCAGCAGCTCGGGAATATCGTCGGGCTCGTTCTGCAGGTCGCCGTCCAGCGTGACGATGATCTCGCCCTGCGCGGCATCGAAGCCTGCCTGCAGCGCCGCCGACTGGCCGTAGTTGCGGATGAGATAGAGCGGCTTCAGCCACGGCCGCTCGGCGGCAAGCGCCTCCAGCAACGCCGCCGAGCCGTCGCGCGAGCCGTCGTCGACGCAGATCAGCTCGTAGCTCTTGCCGGTGCGCTGCAGCGCGGCTCCGACGCGCGCCACCAGCTCGGCGACGTTCGCCTCCTCGTTATAGATCGGGATGACGACCGAGACATTGAGCGGCGGGCTAAGCGGGAGCACGTTTTAGTCTAGCCGCCGCGGCTCCCAGGCAGCAAATGCCGATGGCGCGCTGGAAGAGATCGGCTTGCGGGTAGGCGCTCGTTGCATAACCGATGACAAGCCACGCCGCGCAGCCGGCGAGAAAGAGCGCGAGCAGCCATTGGACCGCGGGCTTCGTGCCGAACGTGCGCGTGCGATGCGCGATGGCGAGCGCACTCACCGCCGCGAGCCAGCCGCCGAAGGCGCCGGCGAGGACGTCGAGCGGCCAGTGCACCCCCACCACCACGCGCGAGAGCGCGACCAGCATGGCGAGCGCTACCGCGGTCGCGGCTACGGCACGCGAGCCGGTGCCGAGCGCGTACAGGCCGGCGATGGCGAAGGCCGCGGTGGCATGGCCGGAAGGGAAGCTGTGGTACTTGTGCGCCGGGCCGATCACGTGCACGGCATCGCCGAGCACGCCCGGCGGCCGATCGATGTCGATCAGGGCCTTGAGGCCGTCTGCCCAGGCGGTGCCGAGCAGCGCGACGAACAGACAAGCCCAAAGCGCTTCGGGCCGCCGGCGCCACAGCGGCAGGCAGAGCGCGAAGGCGACGACCGTGTCGCCGAGCACCGTGAGGTTCGCCCAGAGCCAGTCGCTGGTCGCGGGGCCGAGCGCGTTCAGCGCCATGAACACCGCGCGGTTGGCATCAAGCAGCCAGATGGACGCAAAGACGCCGGTGGCGATCGCCGGCAGCAGCCAGACGCGCCAGTGCCTCACGCGCGCAGCTTCGCGAGCACGATGCCGCGCTTGGAGTAGATCAGGTCGTACGGCAGGCTCTTGGGGAGCTCGGCGAGCCGGCTCGCCTTGGTGAGCACCACGTCGCCCGGCCGCGGCTCGCGCGCCGGCGTCGGCGCGCCGCGATAGACGCTGAAGCTCGGCGCGTTCAGCCGCCACATCACCACATCGAGATGGCGCTCGCGGCAAAGGAGCGCCGCCTCCTTGATCGAGCTTTGCTGCGCGAAGCCCGCGACGGGCACGACCAGCGTGGCGAGCGACAGTACGGCGGCGAAGCCGAGCGCCATCAGCTTGCGCGGCACGGGCGTCACGTGCTCGAGCATGGCATAGAGCGTAATCGCGCACATCATGCCGTAGAACACGAAGTATCGGGTGTCGAAGCCACCGAGCGCGGCCGCGAGCGTCTCCCGATAAAAGGAGTCCGCAATGTGAGCAGCCGCAAAGCTCAACGCGTGCGGCAGCGCAAGGAGGCCCGCAAAGAGCGCGAGCACCGGCAGGAGCGGCCAGAACACGGCGCGCAGGTCGTAGCCGTGCACCGCCATCAGGATGACGAGGCCGGTGTAGCCATAGAGCACATAGTGCGGGAGCTTGGTCCCCGAGAGCGAGAAGAAGACCAAGACGAAGGCAAACCAGAGCAGCAGATAGGTCTGCAGGTCATCGCGCCAGATCGCGCGAATGCGCATCGCCACCAGCACGACGAGCGCGGTGAACGGCAGGCTGAGCAGCACCAGCGCCGGAAAGTAATACAGCAGGCTTCCGCCGTGCCCCGACAGCGGGCCGCTGAAACGGCCGATGTTGTGCTTGACGAAAAAACCCTGGATGAATCCGCTACCCTCCTTGAGCAGAATGACCGCGTACCACGGCACTGCGATCGCGAGCAGCACGGCAAGCGCGCGCCAGTCGAAAACCGCGCGCGCCCAGGTCCTGAGGTCGCGCCTGAGCCAACAATAGACGAGCGTGGTCGCAAACGGCACGAGGATCGCGATCGGTCCCTTCGCCAGCACGCCAAGGCCGATCGCCGCGTGCGTCGCATACAGCCAGCCGCGCCGCCGGGTGGAAAGATGCTGCCACGCCGCGAACATCGACGCGGCGATCAGCATGTTGAGGAGTGCATCGGCGGTCGCCGCGCGGCCGATGATGAAGACGCCGAGCGACGTGGCGAGCAGCGCCGCGGCGAACGCCGCACGCTCGGCGCCGTAGTGGCGCCTGGCGAAGCGATACGTGAACCATGCCCACAGCGTCGCGCAAATCGCGGACGGCAGCCGGAACGCCCATTCGCTCGGCCCGATGAGCGCCACGGCCGCGGCCTGCAGCCAGTAGACCAGGATCGGCTTGTCGTAGCGCGGCTCGCCGTTGAGGTAGGTCGACAGGAAATCGCCGCGCTCGAACATCTCGAGCGTCGCCTGGCTGAAGGCGCCTTCGTCGACATCGAAGAGCGGCGCGGCGCCGAGCATCCAGTAGAAGCTCGCGACGACCGCGATCGCGGCGAGCCAGCGCGTTCCCCTTTCGCCCATGGGGCGCGCATTCTACGGGCTTTGCTAACATGCCCGCTTAGGAGGCCGTCATGTTCGCACGCCTGCATCACGTCGCTTACCGCTCGCGCGATGCGCAGCGCACGGTCGATTTCTATACGAAGGTCGTTGGGCTCAAGTACGTCGCCGGGCTGATGCCGCCGGAGAACACGCGGCTCAGCTGGCCGCTCAACGAGCCGGGCAAGCCGCCGCGCAAGGTGGTGGACGCGCAATCGGACAGCATCCACATCTTCTTCGAGCTCGGCGACGGCAGCTATCTCGCTTTCTTCGACGTCGCGTCTTCGCCGGAGGAGAAGGAAGATCCGGCGACGCCATGGTGGGTGAAGCACATCGCGTTCGAGACCGCGGGCATGGAGCAGCTGCTCGCCGCCAAGGCGCGGCTCGAGGCGCACGGCGTGCAGGTGCTCGGGCCGAAGGACCACGACTTCTGCCAGTCGATCTACTTCATGGACCCGGACGGCCATCGCCTCGAGATCACCGTGCGCAGCGAGCAGCCGGACACCTGGCGCGAGCTCGCCGCCGAGGCGGCGGCCGGGCTCGCGAAGTGGAACGAGCTCAAGCGCCGCAAATACGGCTACCGGCCTCAGGCGGCGACCGGGATCGCGGCGATGCCGGCTGACAGCACCATCGTCCCCGCTTAGAGAAGCGGCCGATCGTCGTTCCCGCGCAAGCGGGAACCTAGAATTTTCAAAAAACTGGACCCGCGCTTTCGCGGGGGCGACGTTCTAGCGCGGTATTACATTCGGCGCCACGATGCGCTGGCGGAAGCTGAAGACGTTGGGGTCGTCGCGCCGCACGAACGCTTGAACCCAGTGGTGGTTCGGCGCGCCGAAAGTCTCGACACGCGTGAAGTTCTCGAGCTGCGGCGTGGCGGCGGCGCC
>DASQIG010000458.1:0-2834 GCA_035631735.1 Burkholderiales bacterium
GACTGTGTAGAGGCATGCGGCGATATCGCGCGCGCCCGCTTCTTCGATCCCGACGGCCGGGGTATTGGCGAGCCGCCGGCGACGGAGTAGCGCTAGGCAGCGATGCTCGCAGTCTGCAGATCCGGCTTGAAGCGGTAGCCCGTCCCGCGCACCGTCTCGATCAGCCTGTCGTGCCCGGTCGGCGCCAGCGCCTGGCGCAGCCTGCGGATGTGGACGTCCACTGTGCGCTCCTCGACGAACACATGCTCGCCCCACACCTCATCGAGCACGCGGGCGCGGGAGAAGACCCGGCCGGGATGCGTCATGAAGAAATGCAGCAGGCGCAGCTCGGTGGTCCACAGATCGATCGGTTTGTCGCCGGCGCTGACCTCATGCGCCGCCGGGTCGATGCGCAGTCCCGCGATCTCGACGACGTCGTCGGCAAGCTGCGGCGTGCGCCGGCGCATTACGGCCTTGATGCGCGCGAGGAGCTCTCTCGCCGAGAAGGGCTTGGTCATGTAGTCGTCGGCGCCGGACTCGAGCGCGGTCACCTTGTCCTGCTCCTCGGCGCGCGCCGTGAGCAGCACGATCGAGACGTCCTTGGTGCGCTGGTCGCCGCGCAGGCGCCGCGCGAAGGTGAGGCCGGGAATGCCGGGAAGCACCCAGTCGAGCAGCACGAGGTCGGGCCGCGACTCGCGCACCAGCGCTTCCGCCTGCGGCACGTCGCCTGCAGTCATTACGCGGTACCCCGCGCGCTGCAGATTCGCCGCCAGCACGTCGCGAATCGCCGCTTCGTCTTCGACTACCAGTATCGAACCGCCCATGGCGTACTCCCGGCTGTTGTTAGGCCGGCCCATCCTAGGGCGTCGCCCGAAAGCGGCATATCGCCGGCCCCTTATTTAACAGTCGTGTCACATTGGCCCGATGTCGTTATCCACCTACAGGAAGTGCGACCGGCGCCGGACGCCCTCGCGGCGGCGCAGGGAACGAAGGCGAGGGTCATGTCGTGCATCGCGTCTGCACTGGGAAAGAGGTGCTTCCCGCGGTGCGCATCGTGCGCCCCGACGCGGTGATCCAACACGCGCAGCGGCACCGGCTTGGAAGCCATGATGCCGAGCGTACTCTAAGACTCGGGTGTCCTCGGGGGCGGCGCGCCGCGCTGCGCGTACGAGCTCGTGATGGCGGTGATCTCGCCGGGGTCGCAGGGCTTGAGCAGATAGTGATCGAAGCCGACGACATCGCCGAGCGGCCGCTCGGAGGTGCGCGTCCACACGCCCGAGATGGCGATGAGCAGCGGCGTCGCCACGCCGCGCTGCTCGCGCAATTCGCGCGCGATCGCGTATCCGCTCATGCCCGGCATGTTGATGTCGACGATCAGCACGTCGGGGCGCAGCAGCCGCTCCACCTCGAGAACCTCGTCGCCGCGCAGCACCACCTTGACGTCATGGCCTTCGTCGCGCATCAGCGCGGCGAGCGTGTTGGCGGTGTCGCGGTCGTCGTCGGCGATGAGGATGCGCAGCGGCCAGCGCAGCTTCGCGCTCATGCCGATGGGTATAGCACCAGCGCAGTTATCGGGCCATCGCTTGCGAACTGTAGGGCGAGCCCCGACGCTCCAAAGGGCTCTGCGTAGGGCGCCACTGATGTGCTACATGTAGTGCGTGATGCATTGCCTGCATGGCCGGCTGCTGCGCAAGGCCGCCGAGCTCCTCGGCGGGAGCGCGCAGCTTGGCTACGAGCTTCAGGTGCCGGAGCAAAATCTCGCGCGCTGGATGGCCGGGCTCGAGCCGATGCCGCGTGCCATGTTCCTCAAGGTGGTGGATCTCGTCATCGAGCTCGCGAGCGAGCCGGATGCGGCACCGACACTACGGCCGCCGCAGCTAACGGTGTAGCGCGGCGGCGACGTGCGTCGGATGGACCACCGGACAGAAAGCGGCTGAGCGCGACGCCACGCAGCCGCAGCCGGCGATACCGGGCGCCGTGCGTTCGGCGCACGATGCGAAACGGGTAAAGCCGATGAAAACCGTTCCATTGCAGATCAGCTCGCTGTTCGAGCGCCACGCTGCGCTCTACGGCTTCTCCGTCCGCAGCGGCAACGATGTCCCGGACAGCTGTCCGCGAAACGCCGACGGCGAAGATCTCTTCGTCGGTGACGTCGGCGTCTCGCCCGCCGTCAGCGCCGCGCAATTTGCCGAGATCTTCGAAGCCGTGGTCGCCGCGCTCGCAGAAGTGGTTTCCGAGCGGCCCGGCGCCGCGGACGAGCTGCGCGGCCGCACTTTCGCGCGCACGCTGCACTGACGTCCAGTCGACCTGACTAGCGCAGCGGCTGCGGCCCCGAAACCTCGGCCGCCGCATCGCGGCTCCGGCGCCCCTGCTCGATGGCGCGCTGGATGACGCGCGGGTCGGTCGGCTTCACGAAGTGGTAGTCGAATCCCGCGGCGATGGCGCGCTCGCGGTCCTCGCGCTGCCCGTAGCCGGTCATGGCGATGAGCAGCGCGTGGCTGGTGTCGCCGCGCTCGCGCAACTCGCGCGCCACCGCGTAGCCGTCGAGCCCCGGCAAGCCGATGTCGAGCACGATGACGTGCGGCGCGAACACCTGCACGGAGGAGAGCGCCTCGTTGCCGTCGCCGACCGTTTTTACTTCGTGTCCTTCCAGGCGCAGGAACGCGGCGGTGCTCTCGGCCGCGTCGAGATTGTCGTCGACCACGAGCACGCGGCGCCCGTAGACCTCGTGCGTCGCCGCGGCCGGCGGCTGCGCCGCGGCCTGCGGCTGCACCGCGCTGATGCAGGGAAGCGTCACGCGGAACGTCGCGCCCTTGCCCGGCCCGGCGCTGTCGGCGGCGACCTCGCCCTGGTGC
>DASQIG010000459.1:0-4387 GCA_035631735.1 Burkholderiales bacterium
GGCGCTGCGCGATGCCCGCGTAGCATCGCGCACATGCATCTGCGCCTCCCGACCGAGCCGCCAAGGCACGCCTTGTGAAACGCATCGTTCTTATCCAGGGACATCCCGACCCGACGGGCCGGCATTTCGTGCCGGCGCTCGCCTCGGCTTACGAGCGCGCGGCGCGCCAGGCTGGACACAACGTGCAGCGCATTGACGTGGCACGGCTGCGTTTCCCGTTGCTGCGCTCGGCCGCCGAATGGCAATGGCACGAGCCGCCGGCCGCGATCCGCAAGGTACAGGCGGCACTCGCGGCGGCCCAGCACGTGGTAATCGTGTTTCCGCTGTGGCTCGGCGATATGCCGGCGCTGCTGAAAGGCTTTCTCGAGCAGCTTCTGCGGCCGGGCTTCGCTTTCGCCAAAGCGCCGCCCGGCAAGATGCCGGACAAGCGCCTGAAGGGCCGCTCGGCGCGCATCGTGGTGACGATGGGCATGCCGGCATTCTTCTATCGAATGTACTACCGCGGCCACAGCGTAAAGAGCCTGAAGCGCAATATTCTCGAGTTCTGCGGCATCTCGCCCGTGCGCACGACGTACATCGGCATGGTCGGGGGCACATCGCGGGTGCGCAGCCGCGCCCTCGAACGCGTGTGGGCGCTCGGCCGCAAGGCGGCCTGACTATTCCGGCAGGCGCAGCGCGACGAAGTTGCGGGTGCCGTCGCGCTGCACGAGGAACGCGAGGCTCGCACCCTTGCCCGCCGCGCGCACGCGCTCGTTGAGCGCGTAGGGCGTCGCGACCGGCGTGCCGTTCACGGAAAGGATGATGTCCCCCTCCGATATGCCGGCACGGTCCGCTGCGCCTTCGGCGTGCCGAACAACCACGCCTCCTTCCAAGCCGAGGCGCTTTCGACGCCCGGCGTCCAGCGGGCCGACGAGAAGCCCGAGGGGATCGGACACCATCGGTGCGCTCTCACGCGGCGCAACGGCGCTGAGCGCTTCTTCGACGAAGGCGATCGCACGCGCCGAGGCGCCTTGGCGCACGTAGACGATCTCGACGGCTGAGCGCGGTGCGGCCTCGGCGGCAAGCCGCATCAGGTCAACAGGGCTCGCGACCCTCTTGCCGCCGAAGCGCACGATGATGTCGCTCGAGCGCAGGCCCGCGCGCTCCGCGGGACCGTCGGGCAGGACGTCTACGATCAGCGCTCCACCCGTACTCGGCGCGCCGAGCGCGCGCGCGAGGTCGGGGGTCAGGTCCTGCAGGCGCACGCCGATGCGCCCGCGCGTGATCTTGCCGCGTGCCTGGAGCTGGCGCGCCACGTTCATTGCGACGTCGATGGGCACGGCGAAGGAAAGACCCATGGAGCCGCCGCTCGCGCTGTAGATGACCGAATTCACGCCGATCACCTCGCCGCGCAGATTGAAGAGCGGACCGCCCGAGTTGCCGGGATTGATGGGGACATCGGTCTGGATGAAGGGCAGGTAGCTTTCCTCGGGCAGCGTGCGACCCACCGCGCTGACGATACCGGCACTCACGCTGCTCTCCAGCCCGAGCGGCGCGCCGATCGCCGCGACCCATTGCCCCGGCTCGACGGCGCGCGGATCGCCCAGGCGCACATGCGGCAGCTGCCGCGCCTCGATCTTGAGCACCGCGATGTCGCTCAGCGCATCGGCGCCGACGAGCTTCGCCTTGAACTCGCGCCCGTCGGCAAGCCGTACCGTCACCCCGCCGGCCGCTCCTTCCTCGACGAGATGTGCGTTCGTCAGGACGTAGCCGTCCTCGCTGATGAGAAAACCGGAGCCCAGTATCGGCCCGCCCTCCGGGCCGAGCAACCGTCTGAGGAAGTCATCGCCCTCTGCGCGGCGTTGATCGTCGCGCTGGTCCTGCGCGAGGCTCGCGCCGAAGGCGCCCACGCGCACGACGGCGGCGGCCTCGTTCTTGACGAGGCTCGAGAAGTCGGGTTGCGTGATCGCGCAACCGCCGAGCAGCGCCACGGCCAGGAAGGCAAGTCGCAGCATGTCGTCCCATCCTGCCGCGCGGACGCGCGGCGCATTTGATGCAGATCAACGCTCGTCACCATGCGCGTCGGCGCGAGCGCTTGATCTGTGTCAATGGGAGCGGGCTTGCGAGGTCTAGATTCAGCGCATGAAACTTATCGAATCGCCCGCCGAGCTTTACGCCCACGCTATCGCCATCGAGCGCGAGGCGGCCGAGCGCTACGGCGAGCTCGCTGCACGCATGGACGACGAGGGACGCGAGGACTTGGCGCGCCTCTTCGACCTGCTCGCCCGCGAGGAAGCCGAGCACCTGGAAGCGCTCGAGCGCAGGACGCAGGGCATTGCGCTGCCCGCCATCATCACCGGTTGCTACAAGTGGTTCGATAGTGGCAGCCCGGAGACTGCCGCGCGCGAACTCGTCTACCGGTTAATGATGCCGCGTCAGGCGCTCGCCATCGCCCTGCACGCCGAGCAGCGCGCGCAGGCGTTCTTCGAGCACGTGTACTGGACGAGCTCCGACCCCGCGTTGCGGGCGCTGGCGAAAGAGATGGCGGAGGAAGAGCGCGAGCATGTGGCGATCGTCGGCCGCATGCTGAGCGACACTCCCGAGCCATCGCTCAACACCACTCTGATTTTCGAAAGATGAGGCCACCATGTACCGCCATATCCTGATACCGACCGACGGCTCGGACACGGCCACAAAGGCTGTAGACGCCGGCACGAACTACGCGAGAGAAGCGGGCGCCAAGGTTGTTTTCTTCACTGCTCTGCCGGCATACCAGCCACCGAGCGAAGCAGACCTGATGGCGCATCATCGGGTGAAGTCCATCTACGAGTACGAGGAGGAGGCCGCGCAGTCCGCGCGCGCCATCCTCGACCGCGCCGCTGGCGTGGCGAAAGATGCCAACATCGATTTCGAGACCGATTTCGCGCTCTCCGACACCCCTTACCAGGCGATCATCGACGCGGCGAAGAAGCACGCCTGCGACGCGATCTTCATGGCCTCGCACGGCAGGAGCGGTATTCCCGCGTTCTGGTACGGCAGCCAGACCCGCGAAGTACTCACGCACTCTGATATCCCGACGCTCGTCTATCGCTAACGGTAAGCGTGAAAGCGGCACCATGAACATTCCCAGCCTGTTTACCGCAGCCGCAGTCGCGGCGCTCGTTGCGCTGCCCGCCTCGGCGCAGCAAATGAAGACCGTCGACGGCTTGGTGATCAACTTCGGCCTGATGTCTGCTGAGCAGGCTGTCCATGCCGAAGGCCACCGCGAGGCGCATCCGGACAAGTTTCCGAGCGGCTCACAGCACGTGCTCATCACTATTGCGGAAGAGAAGACCGGCCGGCCCGTCAGCGACGCCGAGGTGGTCGTCGAAGTCATCGACCCGAAGGGCAAGGTCGTGAGCAAGCCGCTGCTTCACACGAGCGCGGGCGGGATGCCGGACTATAGCGAGCTCTACGTCTTCGGTTGGTCGGGTACGTACAGCGTGCGCGTCAGCGTCACGCCGGCGAAAGGCGCGAAGCCGGTAAAGACGAGCTTCACGGTCCATCACTCCCTCTAGGCTGCACGTGCTTGCCATTGTGCTGTGGATTGGCGGCGTCGCGATGAGTACGCTCGTGCTGCTTCCGGCGCTCGCGCGCGCCGACGGCGGCGCCGGACTCTTTGCCGAGGTCGAGCGCCGCTTTGCGGCGCAAACCCGATGGACCATCCTCATCGCGGGCGCGAGCGGCCTTTACCTGGTTGCGCGCCTCGGCCTTTGGTCGCGCTTTGCCGAGGGACGTTTCTGGTGGATGCATGCCATGGTGGCCCTTTGGCTGCTGTATGCGGCCGCCCTCTTCGTGCTCGAGCCCCTCTGGCTGCGCCGGCGCTTCGCCGCGCGCGCGGCGCACGATCCGCGGGGCGCGCTGCGCCGCATGCAGCGGCACCACTGGCTGGTGCTCGTGCTCTCGCTCGCAACCGTCTTTGCCGTTACCGGCGGTAGTCACGGGATGTTCGGTTGATCTGCATCAACCACCCCTAGCACCGCAATGCGAATCTAGCTGCATGTACGGCATTGCCACGTCTCTTGCACCCGGTTTCGACGAGCCGCTCGAAATGCTGCAAGCCTGCCATGGCCGCATCGAGATGCAGCTTGCGATGCTCGAGCGCCTGGTGGCCCATGTGGCACAGCACGGCTGCGATATCGAAGCGCGCGAAGGAGCGCGCTTCATCATGCGTTACTTCGATACCTCGGCCGTGCAGCACCATCGCGACGAGGACGAAGATCTCTTTCCGCTGCTGCGGTGCAAGGCCGCCGCGCTCGACCGGCCGGAGGTCTCGGCGATCATCAACGAGCTCGAGCGCGATCACCAGACGATGGACCTCCAGTGGTCACGCCTGCGCGCCCGGCTCGAGGCGCTCACGCGCAGTCCC
>DASQIG010000460.1:0-1529 GCA_035631735.1 Burkholderiales bacterium
AGGCCGTGAGTGACTACCAGGCGCGCCTCGCGGCGCTCATGGAGGAGGCGAAAGGCGATCAGGCCGAGAAGCCGCCGGGCGGCCCCAAGGCGCTGCTGCTGCCCGCCGTGCAGGGCCGCATTGGCGCTCTCTACGCCGAGCTGCTGCGCGGCGATGCGCCGCCCACCGCCGCCCAGCTCACCGCGACGGCCGGCCTGCGGGAGTCATTCGGCGCCCTGCGGGACGGCTGGCGCAAGCTCCAGGACGGGCTCGCGGATCTCAACCGCCAGCTCAAGGCCGCGGGCCTCGCGCAGGTCCGCGCCGACCTGGCGCCGCCACGGGATGTGAACGCCGCGGACGAGGAATGAGCGCCGGAACGAAGAGATTGAGCGCCTGAGGGAGCGCGTCGCGGCTGGTGCCGCGCGCACCGCCAGCGCATCATAGAACGATCCACTGGAGAGACTGGAGTTAAGCGCATGCGCTTGCTAGCCGCTATATTGCTGCTCACCGCAGCATTCTCTGCCTTCGCTTATACCGCCGACGAGCTCGCCGCAAAGAACGTCGCGGCCAAGGGCGGCGCCGAGAAGCTCGCCGCCCTGCACTCGCTGCGGCTCACCGGCAAGGTGCTCGTCAACGGCGACACGCTGCAGCTCGGCTACGTCGCCACCGTGCAGCGCCCCGACTCGGAGCGCATCGAGGCGACGCTGCAGGGCCTGACACTGATCCAGGCCTACGACGGCACACAGGGCTGGAAGGTGAATCCGTTCCAGGGCCGCAAAGACGCGGAGAAGATGTCGGCCGACGATGCCAAGGAGCTCAGCGAGGACGCCGCGGACTTCACCGGTCCGCTCGTCGACTACCAGGCCAAGGGCTACAAGCTCGACTATCTCGGCACCGAGGACGTCGACGGCACGGACGCGTACAAGCTGCGCGTCACGCGCCCCAACGGCGATATCACCTATGTATTCCTCGATCCGGATTACTTCCTCGAGATCCGCACCGTCAACCGCCGCATCCAGCACGGCGTCCCCAAAGAGACCGTCACCGATTTCGGCGACTACGAGAAGGTGGACGGGGTCTACTTCGCCTTCGCGCAGTCATCGGGCCCCAATGGCTCGAGCGACCGCCAGAAGGTGCAGTTCGACAAGGCGGAAGCCAACACGGCGCTCGACGGCTCGGTGTTCCGCTTCCCGGCGACGCAGCCGCCTGCTGCAGCGGCGAAATAACTTCCTGTAGGGAGAAGAGACCATGCGATTTCCATTCCTGGCGCTGGCCGGCGCGCTGCTCGGCGTTGCCAACCTTCCTGCCGTGGTGCGCGCCGACGCACCGGTGGCCGACTCGGCCGTGATCTCCGGCCTCGGCGCCCGCAACATCGGCTCCGCGGCGATGAGCGGGCGCATCGCGGCGCTCGCGGGCTACAACGACGCCTCCGGCAAGCTGACGCTGTTCGTCGGTGCGGCGAGCGGCGGCGTGTGGAAGTCGACCGACGGCGGCACGATCTTCAAGCCGGTATTCGACAAGCAGCCGGTGCAGTCGATCGGCGCGGTCGC
>DASQIG010000461.1:0-8758 GCA_035631735.1 Burkholderiales bacterium
ACTCGATCGAGAAGTTGAGGCCGCGGTGGGCGAGGAAGAAGACCGCGGCGAGGAACGTGATCAGCGATATGACGTTGAAGACCAACGCATGGCGCATGAACGGGATGGTGCGGCGGATCTTGAAGAATTCCATCTAGATCACTTCCACGCGGTGTCGCCGATCATCAGGCGCTGCACGCGCCGGCGGTGGCCGTAGGTCAGGTTGACCATCGCGCGCGATATCAGCACGGCGGAGAACATCGAGGTCAGGATGCCGAGGCAATGGACCACGGCAAAGCCGCGCACCGCGCCCGGGACCATGAGCAGCGACAGTCCGACGATGAACGTCGTCACGTTGGAGTCGAAGATCGTGTTCCAGGCGCGCTCGTAGCCCGCCGCAATCGCCGCCTGGGGCGTCGCGCCGCCGCGCAGTTCCTCGCGAATGCGCTCGTTGATGAGTACGTTGGAATCGATCGCCATGCCGAGCGTCAGCGCGATCGCCGCGATGCCCGGCAGCGTGAGCGTCGCCTGCAGCAGCGATAGCAGCGCGATCAGCAGGAGCAGGTTCACCGCCAGCGCGAGCGAGGAGATGAGCCCGAACACCAGATAGTAGATCGACATGAACACGACGATGGCAGTGAAGCCCCAGAGCGTCGCGTGGAAGCCTTTGGTGATGTTGTCGCGCCCGAGGCTCGGGCCGACGGTGCGCTCCTCGATGATCTCCATCGGCGCGGCGAGCGAGCCGGCGCGGATCAGCAGCGAGAGGTCGCGCGTCTCGGTCGGCGTGAAGGCGCCGGTGATCTGGAAGCGGCTGCCGAACTCGCTCTGGATGGTCGCGACCGAGATCGCCTCGCCCTTGCCTTTCTCGAACAGGATGATCGCCATCAGGTGCTTGACGTTCTCGCGCGTCACCTGGCGCATGGTGCGGCCGCCGGCATCATCGAGCTCCACCGCCACGGCCGGACGCTGGTCCTGGTCGAAGGTGGCGGAAGCGCCGATGAACTGGTCGCCGGTCACATAGACCTGCTTCTTCACCGGTACCTGCCCAATGGTGCCGTCGCGCCGGCGCTCGGGGAACACATCGTCGCCGAAGGTCTGCCCGGTGCGCATGGCTTCTTCATCCACCAGGCGCACTTCGAGCGTCGCGGTGCGGCCGAGGATCTCCTTGGCACGCGAGGTGTCCTGCACGCCCGGGAGCTGCACCACGATGCGGTCGGCGCCCTGCTGTTGGATGACCGGCTCGGCCACGCCGAGCTCGTTCACGCGCTTGTGCAGCGTCTGGATGTTCTGCTGGAGCGCCGTCTCCATGACCCGCTTCTGGAACTCGGGCTTCACCGTGCACACCAGGAGCAGGTTCTGGCCATCGTCGCGCTCCACGACGTTGAGGTCCGGAATATTGTTCAGGATGTAGGCGCGGGCCTGGTCGCGCGTCGCCGCCTCGCGAAAGCGGATACGCACCGTCTGCCCCTCGCGCGCGATGCCGCCATGGCGGATGTTCTTGTCGCGCAGCTGCGTGCGCAGATCTGCCGCCAGGTTTTCCACCCGCTTGGTGATGGCCGCCGCCGTGTCCACCTGCAGGAGGAAGTGCACGCCGCCGCGCAAGTCGAGGCCGAGGTACATCGGCAACGCGTGGATCGCGGTGAGCCAGTCGGGCGAGGCCGAGAGCAGGTTCAACGCCACCGAGAAGGCGGAATCCTGCGGATTCGGGTTCAGGGCGTGGTCAATTACGTCCTTCGCGCGAAGCTGCGTGTCCGTGTCGGTGAAACGCACGCGCACGCCGGTCTGGTCCAGCACCAGGCCGGTCGCATGGAGATTCGCCGCCTGCAGTGCCTGTTCGATGCGCGCGAGCACGCTTGGATCCACTCTGACCGTGGACTTGGCGCTCGCCACCTGCACGGCGGGCGACTCGCCGAAGAAGTTGGGCAGCGTGTAAAGGAAGGCGAGCGCTATCGCGGCCGCGATGAGCGCGTATTTCCAGGTCGGGAAGCGATTCACTGCAGCGTCTTAGCGTCCCGGCTTCATTGAAGCGTTTTTAGCGTCCCTTTTGGGAGCGGGACCTGCACGGCCGAGCGCTGCAGCACGATCTCGGTGTTGGGCGCGATCTCGAGCGTCAGGTACTGGTCGCCGAGCTTGGTGATGCGGCCGACCAGGCCGCCGGCGGTGACCACTTCGTCGCCCTTCTGCAGCGCCTCGATCATCGCTTTCTGCTCTTTCGCACGCTTCATCTGCGGGCGGATCATGAGGAAGTACAGGATCACGAACAGCAGGATGATGGGCAGGAAGCTCAAGAGGCCTGAGTCTGCGCCCCCGATAGCCTGAGCGTACGCTGGAGAGATGATCACTGCGGATCCTCTTCGGATGATGCGGCGGAAAGCGCGGAATTATAGCGGGTCCGCTCGGCGGCGAGCCGCGCCGCGGTCGGCGCGAAGCTGCCGGCCTCGACCGCGCCACGCAGCGTCTGCATGAGCTCCTGGTAGTAGTGCAGGTTGTGCAGCGTGTTCAAGCGCGCGCCGAGGATCTCGTTGGTCTTCTGCAGGTGGTAGAGATAGGCGCGCGTGAAATGCCGGCAGGTGTAGCAGCGGCAGTGCTCATCCAGCGGGCGGGTGTCGTCGCGATGGCGCGCGTTGCGGATCTTGAGGTCGCCGTGGCGCGTGAAGAGCCAGCCGTTCCTCGCGTTGCGGCTGGGCAGCACACAGTCGAAAAGATCGATGCCGGCACCGACCGCCGCGATCAGGTCTTCGGGCGTGCCCATGCCCATCAGGTAGCGCGGCTCGGCTTGCGGCATGCGCGGTACGAGATGGGCGACGATGCGCGCGCGCTCGTCCGGCGGCTCGCCGACCGAGAGCCCGCCGATCGCATAGCCGTCGAAGCCGATGCGCTGGAGCTCCGCGAGCGACTCGTCGCGCAGGCGCTCGTGCATGCCGCCCTGCACGATGCCGAAGAGCGCGTTCGAGCCTTGCCAGGCGCGGCGCGAGCGCTCCGCCCATCGCATCGACAGGCGCATTGAGCCCGCCGCTTCATCCTCGGTCGCAGGGTAGGGCGTGCACTCGTCGAACACCATCGCGACGTCGGCGTTGAGCACCTGCTGGATCCGCATCGATTCTTCGGGCGTGAGAAACAGCCGATCGCCGTTGATCGGCGAAGCGAATTGCACGCCTTGCTCGGCGATTTTGCGCAGCGCGCCGAGGCTGAACACCTGGAAGCCGCCGGAGTCGGTGAGGATCGGCCCGCCCCAGCCGATGAAGCGATGCAGTCCGCCATGGCGCTCGATCACCTCGAGCCCCGGTCGCAACCAGAGGTGGAACGCGTTGCCGAGCACGATCTGCGCACCGAGCTCGCGCAGCTCGGCGGGCGACAGCGCCTTGACGGCGCCGTACGTGCCGACCGGCATGAACGCCGGCGTGTCGACGCGGCCGTGCGCGAGCTCGAGCACGCCGCGGCGCGCGGCGCCGTCCCGATGTGTCAGGGTGAACTTCATCGTTCGATCAGCATGGCGTCGCCGTAGGAAAAGAACCGGTAGCGCTGCTCGATGGCGTGCTGATAGGCCGCCAGGATCCTGTCGCGACCGGCGAACGCGCACACCAGCATCAGCAGCGTCGACTTCGGCAGGTGGAAATTGGTAAGCAGCCGATCGACCACCCGGAACTCGTAGCCCGGGTAGATGAAAAGATCCGTCTCGCCGGAGGTCTCGCCGCTGGCTGCCGCCGATTCAAGGGCGCGCAGCGAGGTGGTGCCCACCGCGAGCACGCGCCGGCCGGCGATCGCCTGCAGGGTCCCGTCGGCGATGCTGTAGCGCTCGCGATGCATGCGGTGCGCCTCGACGGTGTCCGTGCGCACCGGCTGAAAGGTACCGAAGCCGACGTGCAAGGTCAGCGTGGCGATGCGCGCGCCGCGCTTGCGCAGCCGCCCGAGCATCTGCCGGTCGAAGTGCAGGCCCGCAGTGGGCGCGGCGATGGCGCCGGGGCGCGCGGCGTATACCGTCTGGTAGCGCTCGGCGTCCTCAGCTCGAGCCGGGTGAGTGATGTAGGGCGGCAGCGGCACGCTGCCGTGGCGCTCCAGCACCCGTTCGACGTCTTGGGAAAAGCGCACCTGGTACAGCTCGCCTTCACGGCCTTCGACGCTCGCTTGCACATCGTCGATCAGCACTTCGGTGCCCGCCTTGGGCGCGTGGCCGGCGCGCATCAGGGCGAGCGCGACGCGCGGCGCGACGATGCGCTCGACCAACACCTCCACTTGGCCGCCGCCCGGCTTGCGGCCGAAAAGGCGTGCCTTGATGACGCGCGTGTCGTTGAGCACCAGCGTGTCGCGCGGGTCGACCCGCTCCGGGAGGTCGGTGAACATGAGGTCTTCGAGCTTGCCGCCCGCCGGCAGATGCAGCAGGCGGCTGGCGCTGCGGCTCGGGGCGGGATGCTGGGCGATGAGCTCGGCAGGCAGCTCGTAGTCGAACTCGGAGACCCGCACGCGCGAATTATAATTTCCGCCTCCCCCCGCGCCGGAATGGCGGAAGCGGTAGACGCAGCGGACTCAAAATCCGCCGGTGGCGACACCATGAGAGTTCGAGTCTCTCTTCCGGCACCAGCCGCGGTGCAAAAAAGCCTAAAGCTCCGGGCAAGCTCGCTGGACACTGCGGGGGGCAGGGCGTAGGCTTTTCGCGGCATAGGGCGAGGGAGGGGTCATGGCCAAGGCGCAGGTGTGGGTCCTGCCTTCGGCACGAAACACGGTGATGGTGGTCGACGACCAGTCGACGGGTCGCGCCATTCTCGAGCAGGTGGTGCGCGGGCTCGACGAGCGCGTCGTCGTGGAAGGCTTTGCACGACCGGTGGACGCGGTGGTCTGGGCGACGCGCCACGTCTCGGACCTCGTGCTGGTGGACTACATGATGCCGGAGATGGACGGCATCGAGTTCGTGAAGCGCCTGCGCGCGCTGCCGGGCTACGAGCACGTGCCGATCGTGATGATCACGGTGCACGACGACCGCAAGGTGCGTTATGCGGCGCTCGATGCCGGAATCACCGATTTCCTGACGAAGCCGATCGATGCGCGCGAGTGCCTCGCGCGCTGCCGTAACCTGCTCACGTTGCGCCGGCAGCACGTGGTGCTCGAAGACCGCAGGCGGCTGCTCGAGCACATGGTGGAGGACGCCACGCGCGAGGTACGCGAGCGCGAGAAAGAAACATTGCTCAGGCTTGCTCGCGCGGGCGAATTCCGCGACGAGGAGACGGGCTACCACCTGATCCGCATGTCGCGCTACTCGCGGCTCATCGCCAACGCCATCGGCCTCGACCCGGACGAGGCCGAAACGGTCGAGCTGGCCGCGCCGCTGCACGACATCGGCAAGATCGGCATCCCGGACCACATCCTGCTCAAGGCCGACAAGCTCGACGGCACCGAGTGGGAGGTGATGCGCCGGCATCCGGTGATCGGCCACGAAATCCTCAAGGGCAGCGCCTCGAAGTATGTGCGCATGGGCGCGCTCATCGCGCTCGGGCATCACGAGAAGTACGACGGCTCGGGCTATCCGAACGGCCTGGTCGGCGATCACATCGCGCTCTGCGCGCGCATCGTCGCCGTGGCCGACGTCTATGATGCCCTGACCTCGGTACGGCCGTACAAGAACGCGTGGCCGAGCGAGCAGGCGTTCGAGTACGTCACGAGCCAGGCGGGGCGGCATTTCGACCCGCGCATGGTCGAGGCGTTCAGCGGCATGAAGAAGCAGGTGCTGCAGGTTCAGCACGAATGGCGCGACCCGCTCCTGCCGCACTGAGCGCCGCCTGGCGCGGCGCGGTCGAGCGCCTGCGCGCACGGTTGAAAGCGCGGCCGGACAGCGAGCACGAACAGGCTTTCGTGCGCCTGCTGAACGCGCTGCTGCTGGGCCTTTACCTCATCCCGCAGGATCTCGACCACTGGCTGGTTTATTTCTTCTACCTGTTCGCGGGCCTGGCGATCATCGCCGCGGTGCTGCGCGATCCCAGCGTCTCGCCCCTGCGGCGCACGCTCGGCGCGCTGACCGACGCCGCGATGGTGACCTGGACGCTGATGGAGTTCGGCGAAAGCGGCGCGGCGCTGTATCTCATCTTCCTGTGGATCACGCTCGCCAACGGCTTCCGCTACGGCGCCAAGTACCTGCTGATCACGCTCGGCTTCTGCGTGGTGGGATTCGGCGGCGCGCTCGCCTTCAGCGAATTCTGGGTCGATCACCGCACGCTCGGCATCGGGCTGATGGTCGGGCTGATTGTGTTGAGCCTTTATGTGCGGCGCCTGGTGACGCAGCTGTTCGACGCCATTGCGCGCGCGGAGGCCGCCAACCAGGCGAAGCGGCGCTTCATCTCGGTGGTGAGCCACGAGATGCGCACGCCGCTGAATGCCATCATCGGCATGGCGGATCTGCTGCGCGACACCGCGCTGAGCCGCGAGCAGGCCGACATGCTGCAGACGCTGCGCAGCTCCTCGCGCCTGATGCTCGCGCAGGTGGACGACGTGCTCGACTTCTCGAAGATCGAGGCCGGCAAGCTCGCGCTCGAGAAGACCGACTTCGATCTGCATGCGCTGGTGAACAGCACCTCGCGCATCCTGGCCGCGCAGGCCGCGTCGAAGGGCCTCGAGATCGTCGTCTCGATCATGCCGGAGGTGCCGCCGGCGTTGCGCGGCGATCCGCACCACCTGCGGCAGGTGCTCGTCAACCTGGTGGGCAACGCGCTCAAGTTCACCGAGAAGGGCAACGTCACGGTCCACGTTTCGGCGCAGAGCGAGACCGGCGAGCAGGTGCGCCTCAAGTTCTCGATTCGCGACACCGGCATCGGCATACCGCCCGAGGCGCAGGCCAAAATCTTCGAGAGCTTCACGCAGGCCGACCAGTCGACCACGCGGCGCTTCGGCGGCACCGGATTGGGCACGACCATCGCCAAGCAGCTGGTCGAATTGATGGGCGGCCGCATTGGCCTGGAGAGCGCCGTCGGCCTCGGCAGCACGTTCTGGTTCGAGCTGCCGTTCGAAAAGCAGCCCGAGCGCGTCGGCACCGGCGGCGAGCTCGCCGCCGCGCGTGTGCTGTTGGTGGCGTTCCCGGAGCGCGAGCGTGCCGCGCTGCAGGAGGCGTTGGCCACCTGGGGCGCCGTGGGCCTCGCCGCCGACTCCGTCGAGGAGGCAGCAGCGCGTCTCGTATCCGAGCTGAGCTTCGGCAAGCCCTGCCACAGCGCGCTGTTTTACGCCCCGGGCAAGCAGCTCGATCTTGCCCAGCGCATGCGCCGCGCGGCAGCGGGCTCGGCGCCGCCGTGCGTCCTCGCCGTGCCGCGCGAACTCCAGGTGCCGCGCTTCGAGGCGCTGTCGGAGGGCTTCGCGGCCGTGCTCGAGCTGCCACTGGAGAAGCGCCAGCTCTTCAACGTGCTGCATTCGCTTTCC
The DNA here is from genome assembly GCA_035631735.1 of Burkholderiales bacterium. Taxonomy (GTDB): domain Bacteria; phylum Pseudomonadota; class Gammaproteobacteria; order Burkholderiales; family SG8-39; genus SCGC-AG-212-J23. Next base: position 7,375 of record DASQIG010000461.1, read on the forward strand.
GCGGGCGACGAAGTGCGCGAGGGCGTCGTACAGCTTCGCGACTACGCCCGGCGCTCAGCCAATGCCCGCAAGCTGCACGTGCTGGTCGCGGACGACAATCCAATCAATCGTGAGGTGATCGGCAAGATCCTCGAGCGCGGCGGGCACTCGACCAGCATGGTGGCGAACGGCGAAGGCGTACTCGAGACGCTGGAAGGCGAGCGCTGCGACGTCGTGATCCTCGACCGCAACATGCCGGGCCTGAGCGGCGTGGAAACGCTGCAGGCACTGCGGCTCATGATGCGCGGCCGAGAGCGCATCCCGGTGATCATGCTGTCCGCCGATGCCACGCCGGAAAGCCGCAAGGAGGCGTTCGAGGCCGGGGCGGACGCCTTTTTGGCGAAGCCGATCGAGGCACGGCGGCTGCTTGACGAGGTCCAGGGGATCGCTGCAGAGCGTCGCGAGCGCCGGCCGAACGCCGGCCCGCGCGATGCGGCGACGCCGCGCGTGGCCTCCACCGACGAGCCGCCGGTGATCAACCTCGAGACGCTTCGCCACCTTCAGGACCTGGGATCGTCGCCCGCTTTCCTGACCAAGCTCTGCGGGGTGTTCTTCGCCGACAACACGGTGTTGCTCAATCGCATGGAATCCGCGATCGCGGCGCGCAACTACGGCGAACTGCGCAGCCACGTGCACGCCTTAAAGGGTTCCTCCGCGAGCATGGGTACCGACCGACTCACCCAGCTCTGTTCGAAGTTCGACGGTTGCAGCGACGCGGAGCTACGCCTGCAGGGCGCCAAGCTGCTGCGCAGTCTCGGGGAAGAACTGGCAGCAGCCCGGCGCGACTTGGATCGCTACCTGCAGGACTCCCAGCAGTCCGCGACCTGAGTCACGCAACTGCCCTCAGTTGTACCGGCGCGGCCTCTCGCGCGCGCGGCGTGATGCGGTAGCGCCGCCGCAGGCTCTCCACGCTTTCGCCCCAGAGCTCTTCCCACTTCACGGCGAGCAGGGATTCGGCGCGCTTGCCAGCGCAATAGCCTTCGCAGAACGACTCCATGTGCTTGTGCAGCTCGGGGAAGCGGCAGCGAAGCACGCTCTTGAGGAACGCGCCGGCGGCGATGAAGGCGGCCATGCTGCTCACGCCCTGGCCCGCGTAAAAGCCCTGGATGCCAACCTCTTCGAACTCGTCCGTACCGAAGCCCGTCAGCACATGCCAGACGTCATGGGTCTGCCGCATGCGCTGGCGCAGGAACTGCATGCGATTGCGTGGCGCCAATTCCGGGTAGTAGTCGACGCGCAGGTCGTTCGCCCGCATGTGCCGGGCGTAGGCGCCGCCCAGCGTATGCGGCGGCAGCTTGCCGAGCTCGTCGAGGTCATAGGGCTCTGCGCGGTAGCCGCTTTGCCA
>DASQIG010000462.1:0-5124 GCA_035631735.1 Burkholderiales bacterium
CCACCTGGTGGAGCGCAACCGCTCGCTCAGCCTCTTCGCGACGCACTACTTCGAGATGACGCGCCTCGCCCTGGAGTACAAGGAAGTCGCGAACATCCATCTCGACGCCGTCGAGCACAAGGACAGCATCGTGTTCCTGCATGCCGTCGAAGAAGGCCCGGCGAGCCAGAGCTACGGCTTGCAGGTCGCGGCACTCGCCGGCGTGCCGAAGCCGGTCATCAATCGGGCGCGCAAATACCTCGAGCTGCTGGAGGAGTCCGCCGTCACGCGCGGCAATACGGAGGACCTCTTCGCCGCGACCAAGGCGCCGGAGCCCGAGCCCGCCACCGATGCGCTGCGCGATGAGCTCGCGAAAGTGAATCCGGACGAGCTCTCGCCGCGCGAAGCGCTGGAGCTGCTGTATCGCCTAAAGAAGCTATGAAATCGGGGACAGGTCCGTAATTCGAACAGGCGGAATTGCGAACCTGTCCCCGATTTATTGCTTGGGCTTGATGCCCAGCAGCTTCGCGGCGGCGGCGAGCTGCGCGACCTGCTCGTTGATCGACGCCTCGAATTCCGCCGCGTCGCCGGGCACGTTCAACTGGGCGGTTGACGCGAGGCGCTCCGCCACGAGCGGATCCTTGGACACCGCCTTCACGTCGGCCGCGATGCGCTCGCGCGCCGAGCTCGGCAGGTTGCTCGAGCGCGCGGCGATGATGCCGACCAGCCCCTCGAAGTTGAGTCCGGGAAAGCCGAGCTCCGACACCGTGGGGAGGTCGAGCCCCGGGACGCGGTGGCGCGCCTGCACGGCAAGGAGCTTCACCCGGCCCGCCTGCGCCTGCGACCGCACGATGGCGTACGCGGAGCTATACAGCTGGATGCGCTCATTGATCAGGTCGTTCACGGTAGACGCCACCTCCTTGTAGCGCACGTGTGCCGCGTCGATGCCCTGCGTCTTGAGGAAGCCCTCGAGGATGATGTCCGTCATGGTGACCGCCGTGGTCCAGTTCAGCCAGCCGGGCTTCTCCTTCGCCTGCTGCAGCAGCTCCCTGAGCGAGCCGACACTAAGGCTCGCCGGCACGCCGAGCGTCACCACGGTGCCCGAGACGCGCGCCACCGGCACGAGCTCCTTGGGGTCGTAGGGCAGCTGGTCGAGGCTGTAGGGATGGCCGACGAAGTTGGCGGTCGGGCCCCAGAGCAGCGTGTGGTCGTCTCTTGCCTGGATCACGGCGTTGATGGCGATGACGCCATCGCCGCCGGGACGGTTCTCGACCACGACCGGATGGCCCCACAGCTTCGTCAGGCGATCGGCATAGAGGCGCGCGCCGATGTCGGCACCCGAGCTGGGGGCGAGCGAAACGATGAACCTCACCGGCTTCTGCGGCCACGACTGCGCCGCGAGCGGCAGCGATAACGCCAGCGAAACGAGGCCGGCGGCGATGCCAATGATGGTCTTCAAGGTGCGTATCCTCCTCTCGCTATACTCGCCGAGAGCGCTTGATGACTGCAATACGCAAAGTTGGAATGCTCGGGCTCGGCAGCATGCCGTGGGCGGCTAAACGCTGATCGTCCTGCGCGAGCGCTGGCGGCCGGCGCCGCTGGCATGGATCCATCGGCTCGAGGCGCGCGCCATTGCGCGCGAGCTCGGCGCGCCGCTCGTGACCTACCACCGTGGTTTGAAAGACGGACCCTTCCTGCTGCGCGTGTCGGACCCGGAAATGCTGCGCGTGACCGACGAGCTCGCGCGGGCGGGCATCGCGTATCACGGCCCGCGCGCGACGGTGATGCAGCTCTGCTACGACAAGCTCCAGGCGACGCGCCTCGCGGAAGCCGAAGGCATCGCCTGCCCGCGCACGCTGCCCGGCGATGCGCCCGCGGCGCCGGGGTTTCCGCTGATCGTGAAGCCGCGCCGCAGCTCGGACTCGATCGGCCTGCGGCTCGTGCGCAAAGGCCCCTTGCCTGCACGCTACCGCACGAGCGAGTACCTGGTGCAGGAATACGTGCAGGGGCGCGAGATCACCGTCGCGCTGATCGGCGCGCGGATCGGCCGGCCGCTCGAGCTCGTGCTGCCGGCAGGCGCGACGTACTCGTTCGCGCGCAAGTACCTGCGCCGCCCGCGGCGCGAGCCGCTGCAGGATGCCGCCCTCGCCGCGCGGGTGCGCGAGACCGCGCTCAAGCTCGCGCGGCGCTACGCCGTCAACTGGGCGGCGCGCGTGGATTTCATCTACGAGCCGCTCGGGCGCCTCTGCTTCCTCGAGTGCGACGTCGCGCCGATGATCGCGCCCGGCTCGGCGTTCGCCGAGAGCCTCGCTGCCGCCGGCATCGAGCGCGCCGAGCAACTCGCGCTTCTCACCGCCTAGATCGGGGACAGGTACGTAATTATTTCGACCGCTGGAGCGCCGTGCCGCCTGACAAGATAATTACGTACCTGTCCCCGAATCTATACTGGCAGGCATGCATCTCATCGACATCGGCGCGAACCTCACGCACCCGAGCTTCCACGACGACCTCGACGCGGTGGTCGCGCAAGCGCGTGCCGCGGGCGTCGGCAGCATCATCGTCACCGGCAGCACGGCGCTCGAGAGCCGGCTCGCCGCGGAGATCGCGGATCGCTTCGGCCTGTATTGCACGGCGGGCGTGCATCCGCACCATGCGCGCGACTGCGACGAGCACACGATTGCCGAGCTGCGCAAGCTCGCGCTGCACCCGCGCTGTGTCGCGATCGGCGAATGCGGTCTCGACTTCAACCGCAACTACTCGCCCCATCCCGCTCAGGAGAAAGGGTTCGTCGCGCAACTCGAGCTGGGGCTCCAGCTTGGCAAGCCGCTGTTCCTGCACTCGCGCGACGCGCACCCGCGCTTTGCGCAGATCCTGCGCACGCACGGCGTGAAGACGGCGGTGGCGCATTGCTTCACCGGCGAAGCCGAGGAGCTGCGCGCCTATCTGGACCTCGACCTCTACATCGGCATCACCGGCTGGATCTGCGACGAGCGCCGCGGCACGCACCTGCTGCGCCTGGTGCGCGATATCCCGGCCGATCGGCTCCTGTTGGAGACCGATTCGCCCTACCTCACGCCGCGCGACATGCAGCCGCAACCCAGGGCACGGCGCAATGAGCCGGCGTTTCTCCCGCACATCCTGAAGACCGTGGCGCGCGCGCTCGGCCAGGCTCCGGAGGAGGTGGCGGTGCAGACGACGCGCAACGCCCAGCGCCTCTTTGGCATCGATGAATCTCGCGCACTTAGTACTGCGAGCCGCGCGGCTACGGGCTGACGCGCCGGCGATCGCGCTCGGCAAGCGCGCCGTGCTGTCCTACGGCGAGCTCGCCAGCCGCGTGGCGCAGCTCGCAGCGGGGTTACGCAGCAAGTTAAGGCTGCAAGGTGGCGATCGCGTCGCGTTCGCGATGACGAACTGCCCCGAGTACCACGAGATTCTCTTCGCCTGCTGGCACGCGGGGCTGGTGGCGGTGCCGATGAATGCGAAGCTCCATCCCAAGGAGTTCGCATACATCCTCGAGAACTCGGGCGCCAAGGCGTGCTTCGTCACGCCTGACCTGGAAGGGGCGCTGCCGCAGGCGACGCCGGTGCGCGAGATCGCGCGGCTGCGCGCAGCGCCGATGGCGGCCGCGGCCGCCAGGCCGCAGGACCCGGCGTGGCTCTTCTATACGAGCGGCACCACCGGTGTGCCGAAGGGCGCGGTGCTCACGCATCGCAACCTCTGGTTCCAGACGCTCGCGTATTTCGCCGACATCGATCAGGTCATGCCGGGCGATACGGTGCTGCACCCAGCGCCGCTGTCGCACGGCTCGGGCTGCTATGCGCTGCCGCACTACGCCGCGGGCGCAGTGAATGTCATTCCGCAGAGCGGGCATTTCGAGCCGGATGAGATCTACGAGCTGCTCGACCACTGGCGCAATGCATCGTTCTTTGCGGCGCCGACGATGGTCGTGCGGCTGCTAGGCGCGAAAAGCGCGCACTCGCCCAAAGGACTGCGCACGCTCATCTATGGCGGTGCGCCGATGTACGTCGCCGATGCGCTGCGCGCGATCGAGCTCTTCGGCCCGCGGCTCTACCAGCTCTACGGACAGGGCGAGGCGCCGATGACCATCACCGGGCTGCCGCAGCGCTATCACCAGCGCACGATGATCGACAAGCTGGCGAGCGCCGGCTTCGCGCGCACCGGATGCGAGGTCAAGATCTTCGATGGCGACGATCGCGAGCGGCCCGCGGGCGAGATCGGCGAGATCGTCACGCGCTCCGACTGCGTGATGGCCGGCTACTGGAAGAATCCCGAGGCGACGGCGAAGACGCTGCGCGGCGGCTGGCTGCACACCGGCGACGTCGGCAGCATGGATGAAGCGGGCTTCCTGACGCTGCGCGACCGCTCGAAGGACATGATCATTTCCGGCGGCTCCAACATCTACCCACGCGAGATCGAGGAAGTGCTGCTGCGCCATCCGGCGGTCGCCGAGTGCTCGGTCGTCGGCCGGCCGCATGCCGAATGGGGAGAAGAAGTCGTGGCGTTTGTGGTTTTGAAAGAGAAGATTTCCAGCGAGGAGCTGGATCGGCTGTGCCTGGACAACATCGCCCGGTTCAAAAGGCCGCGCGAATATCGGGTAGTTGAATCTCTGCCGAAAAACAACTACGGGAAGGTTCTGAAGACAGAGCTGCGCAAGTTGCTCACGCCTTTGACCCCCTGATAAGGGGGTCAATCCCCAAACCCAATCCTTAGCGGTGGCGGCCGCGGTCCTGCGGCACGAACTGCGGATCGTCGATGAGGTAGGTCTCGCGCACGATACCGTCGGCGGAGAGCTGCACCAGGAACCACTTCGGCAGCGGATGCCCGGGAACCCGCATCGGATAGGTCCAGATGTCGCGCTCGAGGTTCGCGTAGTGCTCGGGCTGCCAGGCGGGGCCGAGAAGGTCATGCACTTCCTTCGCCGTGGTCTGGCCGCGGACGATCTTCGAGATGTTGTTCTCGGTCAGCCGCTGCTCGAGCGCGACGAGGCGGCCGTCGGCGCCGATGCGCGCCGCGTAGCTCACGTGTCCCCACGGCAGCTGCGGATACCAGTAGATGGTTTCGCCGTTCGCGAGCGGCTGCGTTTCGGCGGGCTTGCCCATCACCGCCTGCACCTCACGCTCGCTC
>DASQIG010000463.1:0-4738 GCA_035631735.1 Burkholderiales bacterium
GTGCTGTGGCTCGGCTTCGGCGACGGCTCGAAGATCCTGCTCATCTTCCTCGGCTGCATGCTGCCGGTGACACTCGGGGCCTACAACGGCGCGCGCTCCTGCGAGCAGGCGCTCGTCTGGTCGGCGCGCAGCCTCGGCGCGAGCCGCCTGCGCGTGCTCTGGGACGTGGTGCTGCCCGCCGCGCTGCCCGAGATCGCGAACGGCGCGCGCACCGCGCTTGCGCTCAGCTTCGTGCTGCTCGTCTCCTCCGAGCTGATCGTCGCGCGCGCGGGCCTCGGTTATCTCATCGGCTTCCTCGGCGAAGGCGGCGTCTACGACGCCATGTTCGCCGTGGTGCTCGTCGTCGCCTTCCTCGGCTTCTTCGCTGACCGGCTCTATCAGCGGCTCATCGACCGCCTTCTCGCATGGCGCGCGTGATCCTGCGCCTCGCGCCGTGGATCACGGTACTTGCCGTGGCGCTCGCCTGGGAGCTATTCGCGAGGAGCGGCGCGGTGACGCCTTTCATGTTGCCCAAGCTCAGCACCGTGCTCGCGCGCATCTGGGCCGACGCGGCTTCCGGCGACCTGTGGCACAACCTTGGGCTGACGCTCTATCGGTCGCTCACCGGCTTCGCCGTGGCTGCAGTGGCCGGCATCGCTCTCGGCTTCGCGGTGACCTACAACCGAGCGATGCGCTGGCTCTTCGATCCGCTGATCTCGGTCGCTTTCCCGATGCCGAAGATCGCGTTCCTGCCGATCATCACGCTGTGGCTCGGTTTCTACGATGTGTCAAAGATTTCCATGGTCGTGTTCGACGCCATCTTCCCGGTGGTGACCGCGACCATCGCCGCGACGCTGGCGGTGGAGCGCGAGCTCCTGTGGTCGGCGCGCAATCTCGGCGCAACCGAGCGCGAGCTCCTGCACGAGGTGGTGTTGCCGGCCGCGCTGCCGCAGATCATGACCGGGCTGCAGGTCGCGCTGCCGATCGCGCTCATCGTCTGCATCGTCGCGGAGATGAAGCTCGGCGGCGTGGGGCTGGGCGGCGCGATGATCACCGCTTCGCGCTTTGCCGATTCGCCGGGCGTGTTCGCCGGCATCGTCGAGATCGCGATCGCGGGCTATGCGCTCGTGCGCGTCATGGCGCGCGTGCGCGCGCGGCTTCTCGCCTGGCATCCGGAGACTGCGGCGCCGGCGACCGTTTAGAATGAAACACCACCTTGGAGGAGGGACCATGCGCACGTTGTTATGCGTGCTGTTGTCGGTGATCGCCGGCGCCGCGTTTGCCCAGCAGCCGGTGAAGATCCGCGTTGCGTACGTGGTGCCGGTAGCGAACTGGGCATCGTTGATTTTCGAGAAGCCGGGCCTCGCGCGGCACCAGGGCAAGTCCTACACCTTCGAGGCGGTGCACTTCCAGGGCACGCCGCAGATGATCACCGCGCTCGCCAACAACGAGCTCGAGATCGCCGACCTTGCCTTCGCTTCGCTCGCGATCGCGGTGCAGAACGCGGGCATGGACGACCTGCGCGTCATCGCCGACGAGTTCCAGGACGGAGTGGAGGGCTACTACACCGATGAATTCTTCGTGCTGAAGGATTCGCCGGTGAAGACGGTGAAGGACCTCAAGGGCAAGGTGGCCGCCACCAACATCGCGGGCAGCGCGGTGGACATCATCATGCGCGCGATGCTGCGCAAGAACGGGCTCGACGATCGCAAGGACGTGACGACCATCGAGACGGCGTTCCCGAACATGAAGGCGACGCTGCTCTCCAGGAAAGCGGACATCGTCCCGGGCGTGATCCCGTTCAACTTCGATCCGGAGTTCCGCGCCGCGACGCGCGTGCTCTTCACGCAGAAGGAAGTCGTCGGCCGCACCCAGATGATCATCTGGGCGGCGCGCGCGGACGCGCTGCAGAAGAACCGCGCGGCGATGGTCGACTTCATGGAGGACACGATCCGCGCGGTGCGCTGGTACCTCGATCCCGCGAACCACAAGGAAGCGGTGGAGATCGCCGCGCGCGTCAGCAAGCGCCCGGCGGCCGCGTTCGACAAGTGGCTCTTCACCAAGAACGGGCAGAACGGCGACTACTACCACGACCCGGACATGAAGCCCGACTTGAAAGCGCTGCAGGCGAACATCGACCTGCAGCACGAGCTCGGCCTCGTGAAGGCGACGATCGACGTGAACCAGCACGCCGATCTGAGCGTGATCCAGGAGGCGGCAAAACGGCTCAAATGACGGGCGCAGAAGCGCTGCTGCGCGCGCTCGCCGCGATGGGCGTCGAGCGCATCTTCGCCTCGCCGGGCTCCGACTGGGCGCCGCTCTGGGAGGCGCTCGCCGCGCCCTGGAAGAGCGGGGAAGTGCCCGAATACATCTCCTCGCGCCACGAGGAAACCGCGGTCGGCATGGCGACCGGCTACGCCAAGGCGACCGGCAAGCTGCCGGCGCTCGTCGTGCATACGACAGTAGGCGCGCTGCACGCGGCGATGGGTCTGCGTGCCGCGCTGCACGAGCGCATCCCGATGGTGGTGATGGCGGGCGAATCGATCGCCTTCGCCGAGCCGCCGGCGCCGGCGGCGGGACGCCAATGGCTGCGCGTGCTCACCGATCTCGGCGGGCCGGCGCGCCTCGTCGAGCCGACCGTGAAGTGGAGTTTCGGCTTGAACTCGAGCGTCATCCTGCCGCACACGATCCAGCGCGCCTGCCAGCTCGCGATGAGCTCGCCGCGCGGGCCGGTCTTCGTCTCCGTGCCGACCGAGATGCTGATGGAGACGATGAGCGCCGAGCCGCCGCCGGTCGCGGCGCTGCCGGCCGTCCCGGTGGCAAGCGGCGAAGCGATCGCCGAGGTCGCGGCGGCGCTCACCGCCGCGAAGCGGCCGGTGATCGTCACCGAGGAGCTCGGCCGCAACGTCGGCGCGGTGGACGAGCTGGTGCGCGTGGCCGAGGCGCTGGGCGCACCGGTGCTCGAGGGCTGGCACGCGGACTATGTGAATTTTCCGCGCGACCACTGGCTCTACGCCGGCACCGCGGTCGAGCCGCTCCACGACCTGCTGAAGCAAGCTGACTTCGTGCTGCTCGCCGAGGCCGTCGCCGGGTGGCACCCGCCCTCGGCACTACGCGGAGCCAAGGTGGCGGTGCTGGGCGAAGACCCGTTGCATTCGCATCTGCCGTTCTGGGGTTTCCGCGCCGATTACGTGCTTTCGGGGGATGCCGAGCTGACGCTTCGCGAGCTGGCGAATAGCCTCGCCGATCCGGAGGAAACGCTTGAGCAGGCGGGCGAGCGGCGCGAGGCGAGACGCCGTCTCTGGCTCACCAAGCATGACTGGCCGCGCCGGCGGGCCGAGCTACATGCAAAGGCGCGCGCGGCGGGCGAGCGTGCCGTGATCACGGCAGCATGGTTCGCGCACCAGCTCAATGATGTGCTGCCGGCGGATGCGATCGTAGTGAACGAGACCATCTCGCATCGCGCCGACCTGGTGCAGCTGCTGGGCAAGCTCAAGCCGGGCGCGTTCTACGAGTCGAGCTACGGCGGGCTCGGCATGGGGCTCGGCACCGCGCTCGGCGTGAAGCACGCGCACCCGGACCGGCCGGTGGTGCTCACGATCGGCGACGGCTCGTTCTATTACAACCCGGTGGTCGCGGCCTTCGGCGCCTGCCAGGAGCTGAAGCTGCCGTTGCTGGTCATCCTCTTCGACAACGCCGGCTACCAGTCACAGAAGAACGACGTGGTGCGCGAATACCCGCAGGGCTGGGCGGTCCGCGCGAACAAATTCGTCGGCACCTCGATCACGCCGATGCCGAATTACGCGATCCTTGCGCACGCCTTCGGCGGCTTCGGCGAAAAAGTCGAGCGGCCGCAGGACGTGCGGCCGGCGCTCGAGCACGGGCTCGAGGCGCTCGCGCGCGGCCAGCTCGCGCTGATCCACCTGGTGCTCGAGCCCGTCAACGCCTGAAGACCACCGCACCGCCAGACCCGAATACTTGCAAACCGAAATTGCGGCCGCCGCCGCTCGCCTGCGACGCGCACTGCCACATCTTCGGCCCGGCGGCGAAGTTCCCGTATGCGCCGGATGCGCCGTATCACCCACCGGATGCGCCGTTCGAGCGCCTCCAGAACCTCCATGCAGTGCTGGGCATCGAGCGCGCGGTGATCGTGCATGCGAGCTGCCACGGCGCCGACATGCGCGTAACGCTCGACGGCATTGCGCACTCCAAGGGGCGCTATCGCGGCACCGCCATCATTGACGAAAGCTACGGCGAGCGCGAATTCCAGCGCCTGCACGACGGCGGCATCCGGAGCGTGCGCTTCAACTTCGTGAAACACCTGGGCGGCCGGCCCGACACGGCGTTTTTCCAGCGCACGGTCGACCGAATCAAGCCGTTGGGCTGGCATCTCATCCTGCATCTCGACGCGGTGGACCTGGTCGAGCTCAGCGATACGTTCAAGAAGATCCCGGTGCCGATGGTGATCGACCACATGGGCCGCGTGAAGGCGGCCGACGGCCTCGAGCAGCCGGCGGTCAGGGTGCTGCTCGAGTGGATGAAGCACGACCAGTTCTGGGTGAAGATCTGCGGCGCCGAGCGCGTCTCATCCATGGGTCCGCCGTTTAGCGACGCGGTGCCATTCGCGCGCAAGCTCATCGAAGCGGCGCCGGAGCGCATCCTCTGGGGCACGGACTGGCCGCACCCGAACGTCGGCAAGTACATGCCGAACGACGGCGACCTCGTCGATCTCTTCGCCCGGATGGCGCCCGAGCCGCAG
>DASQIG010000464.1:0-2284 GCA_035631735.1 Burkholderiales bacterium
TGATCGCCGAAGGCACGCCGGCCGAGATCCAGCGCAATCCCGAGGTGCGGCGCGCGTATCTCGGCGCCATGGCGGCCTGATGCTCGAGCTGCGCAGCATTCAGACGTACTACGGCCTTGCACACATCCTGCACGGGCTGTCACTGGGCGTCGGCGAGGGAGAAGTCGTCGCGCTCCTCGGGCGCAACGGCGCCGGCAAGACGACGACCCTGCGCTCGATCAGCGGCCTGACGCCGCCGCGCGCGGGCGAGATCCGCTACAAGGGACGCCACATCGCCGGGCTCGCGCCGCATCGCATCGCGCGGCTCGGCATCGCGCTCGTGCCGGAGACGCGCGGCATCTTCTCGTACCTCAGCGCGCGCGAAAACCTGGCGATCGCCGAGCGGCCCTCATCGCGCTGGCCGCTGGAAGCGGTGCTCGAGCGCTTTCCGCGGCTGAAAGAGCGGCTGCAGAGCAAAGGGCGCGACCTCTCCGGCGGCGAGCAGCAGATGCTCGCCATTGCGCGCGCCTTGCTGACCGGTCCGGAGCTCCTGCTGCTGGATGAGCCGTCGCAGGGCCTCGCGCCGCTCATCGTGAACGACGTGATGAGCACCATCCGGGAGCTGCGCGCCGAGCGCGTCAGCATGCTGCTCGTCGAGCAGAACGCCGAGCTGGCGCTGCGCCTCGCGGATCGCGTCTACGTCATCGACCACGGCACCGTGGTGTTCGAGGGCACGCCGCAGGCGCTGCGCGCGGACGCCCAAGTCGCGGCTACTTATCTCGGCGTCGGGAATTCCGATCCAGGGTCATAATCTGCGCGGGAGCCCGTCAGGGCGTCACTTCGCTCAGGCGGTCGACGCGCCGCAGGCCGGGAAAGAGCTGCGACCAGAGCGCCACGATGACGAGCGTGCCGATGCCGCCGGCGAGCGCCGCGGGCACGGCGCCGAAAAGCGAAGCGAGGAGTCCCGCGCGGAACTCGCCCAGCTCGTTGGTGCAGCCGACGAACAGCACGTGGATCGCGCTCACCCGCCCGCGCATGTCCTCGGGCGTCGCGAGCTGCACCACCGTTGCGCGCACGAACACGCTCATCGCGTCCGACGCCCCCATGACGAACAGCGCCACCATCGCGATGGTGAACTGGCCCGAGAGCGCGAAGAGGATGGCGCCCGCGCCGAAGAGCGCGACGCCCCCGAAGAGCGCGCGCCCGGCGTGCGGCTGGCGGCTCTCCGGCAGCTGCGCGAGCACCAGGCTCGTGGTAATCGCGCCCACGGCGAAAGTGCTGCGCAGGATGCCGAGCCCGGCGGGCCCCACATGCAGGATGTCGCGCGCGAAGACCGGCAGGAGCGCGTTCACGCCGCCGAGCAGCACCGCGAACAGATCGAGCGAGATGGCGCCGAGCACGATCGGCTGCGTCATCAGGTAGCGCAGCCCTGCCATGGCGCGCGAGAACGCCGTGCTGCCGGTCTCCTTTGACGCCACGACGCGGGTGCGGATGGCGAGCATGGCGACTGCTGCCGCCAGCGCCACGACGAGGCAGGCAGCGAAGGTCACCGGCGCGCCGGCGAGGTAGATCAGGCCGCCGAGCGCCGGGCCGGTGATGATCGCGATCTGCTGCGCGGACGTGCCCCAGGCGACCGACTGCGCGAACTGCTCGCGCGGCACGAGCAGCGGCGCGAGCGACTTGGACGCCGGTCCGGCGAGCGCGCGCGTCGTGCCGGAGAGCACCAGCGCGCCATAGAACGGCCAGGTGACCGTGGTGTTCACCGCTACCAAAAACAAGAGAAGCGCAGCGGCCACCGCCTGGATCAGGTGCGCGGCGAAGAGCACCAGCCGCCGGTCGGCGCGGTCGGCGAGATCGCCGGCCGGCAGCGTGAGGAGCGCGATCGGCACGAACGCCGCGAGCCCGGCCCAGCCGAGCGTCATCGGATCGCGCGTCAGGTCGTAGAGGTACCAGCCGACCGCCACCCACTGCATCTGGGCCGCGAGCACGTTGCAGAAGCGTCCGGCGAGGATCAGCGCGAAGTCGCGGCTGCGCAGGACGTGGGTCACGGGCGGCGCAAGTAGAACTGCGTGCCTACGACCGACACGGCCACCTCGTCGCGCTGGTTCAGGAGCTCCCAGCGGAACTTGACGATGCCGCGGTCGGGCTTGCTCGATGAAATGCGCGACTCGAGCACGGTGCCGCGGTAGCGCACGGTGTCGCCCGGGCGCACCGGCAGTGCGAAGCGCCACTCGTCGATGCCCGGCGAGCCGATGCACGAGGACTCGTTGAGATAGGCATCGCACATGAAGCGCATCATCACGCA
>DASQIG010000465.1:0-4063 GCA_035631735.1 Burkholderiales bacterium
GCATGCACGTCGGGCATTTCGGCGAGCGCCTGGCCGGGCGTGTTGAGGCGCGTGGTCCACTTCAGCATCTCGGCATAGCCGGCCTGGGAGAGCTTGCCCTTCTTGAGCGCGGCCGAGAGGATGCCGATGCCGAGCGGCTTGCCGAGGACCAGCGCGTCGCCCGGCTTGGCCGAGCTGTTGCGCTTCACCTTGTCCGGATGCACAAGCCCGAGCACCACCAGGCCGTAGATCGGCTCGAGCGTGTCGATGGAGTGGCCGCCCGCGATCGGGATGCCCGCCGCGGCGCAGACCGACTCGCCGCCGGCGAGGATCTCGCCGATCACGGCGAGCGGCAGCTTCTCGAGCGGCATGCCGACGATGGCGAGCGCCATGATCGGCCGCCCGCCCATGGCGTAGATGTCGGAGATGGCGTTGGTCGCGGCGATGCGGCCGAAGTCGTGCGGCTCGTCCACGATCGGCGTGAAGAAGTCGGTGGTGGCGACGATCGCCTGCGTGTCATTCAGGCGATAGACGGCGGCGTCGTCCGCCGTCTCGAGGCCGACCAGCAGCTCCTTCGGCAGGCCGCGGATCGGCGTCGCCGCGAGGATCTCGGAGAGCACGGCGGGCGCAATCTTGCAGCCGCAGCCGCCGCCGTGGCTGTATTCGGTGAGCCTGATTTTTTCCGGTGCGTTCATCGTGCGTCCATTCTACAAGTGCGCAAACCCGCGAAGACGTCGGCGCGATCGGGCGTGTAGAAATTCCGGAACGCGGCGCTCACCACGCGTGGGGGCGTGGCGAAGCTCGCGCCCTTCAGCACCCTGTGCGTGCCGAACCAGGGTTGCGAGTAATCGGCGTACGGATCGGCGCTGAAGCCGGGGAACGGCGCGAAGGTGCTCGCGGTCCATTCCCACACCTCGCCCCATTGCATCGCCGGGGCCGCGCAGGTCCATTCCGCTTCCGAGGGCAGCCGCTCGCCCGCCCAGCGGCAATACGCCTGCGCCTCGTTCCAGCTCACGTGCCGCACCGGCTCGTCCGGCGCAAGCGGCTGCCAACGATGGAACCGCCGTTCCTCCCACTTACCGTCCATGCGGCGCCAATAGCGCGGCGGCGTGCCGCCGGCTTCGACGTAGTCCAGGTATTGAGCATTGGTGACCGGGCGCGCCGCGATCGCAAACGGCTTTACCTCCACGTCGTGCGCCCACTTCTCGTTGTCGAAGATGAAGCGCTGCTCGTCGCGCTCCGCGCCCAGGCGGAACATGCCGCCTGCCAACTCTATGAATTCGGGGACGGAGCCCGAACTAATTCGGGCTCCGTCCCCGAATTCCGGTTCGGCGTAGCCAAGCGTCTGGTGGGTGTAGTGCAGCGCCTCGGCGTGCATATCCTCGTGCAGCGTGGCGAGGCGCACGAAGTAGGCGAGCGACTCGTTCTCCGGCTCGCGCGCCAGGCGATCCAGCGTCTTTTCCAGCACGGCGCTCAAATAAGCCCGGGTAGCTGCCAGGCTCGGCAGCGGCAGGTCCCAGCGCGTGTCGTGCGCCACGGTGGAGGAGTTATAGAGCGCGTCCGCGTTCGGCAGGATCGATGGCGCGAGATCCTTTCCATCGCGCCAGCGCAGGCACCAATGCTCCTGGAACCAGGCGACGTGGCCGATTTCCCAGAGCGGCGGATTGACGATCGCGAGCTTCGGCCCGAGCAGCTGCTCGCCGGCGAACCCGGCAGTAATCCGCGCGAAGTGGTCCCGGGCGGCGATGAGATCCGACGATAATGTGCCGATGGCGCGCTTATTCATCGTCACGCCCGCCGGCGCGGGGTTGCGCAACGGCAATCGCCACACGGCGCTGCGCTGGGCGGCGCTGCTCCGCGCGGGCGGTCACAAGGTGCCTGTCGCGGTGCAGTGGCAAGGCGACCCCTGCGACGCGCTCATCGCGCTGCACGCGCGGCGCAGCTACGACTCGATCGCGCGCTACCGCCAAGAAAAACCCGCGGGTCCCCTCGTGGTGACACTCACGGGCACCGACCTGTACCGTGACCTGCCCGACTCGCCGGAAGCGCGCACTTCCCTCGAGCTCGCCGACCGGCTGATCGTGCTGCAGGAGGCGGCGCTCGACGAGCTCGCGCCGCCGCTGCGCGCGAAGGCCCGCGTGGTGTACCAGTCCGCCGACCCGCGCGTCGCGCACCGCCCGCCGGCCAAGCCTTTTCGCATCGCGGTGGTCGCGCACCTGCGCGCCGAGAAGGACCCGCTGCGCGCCGCGGCCGCGCTCGCGCGGCTGCCGGACCAGGACCTGGAGCTCGTCCAGATCGGCGAGGCGCTCGATGAGCGCTTCGCGCGCGAGGCCAAGGACTGGGCGGCGCGCGAGCCGCGCTACCGCTGGCTCGGCAGCCTGCCGCACGAGCGCGCTCTCGCGTGGATGGCGAAGAGCCACCTGCTCGTCGTGAGCTCGGTGATGGAAGGGGGCGCGAACGTCGTCGCGGAGGCGGCGCGCATCGGCACGCCGGTCATCGCCTCGCGCATGCCGGGGAACATCGGCATGCTGGGCGCGCGCTATCCGGGCTATTACCCGGTCGCCGACGACGCGGCGCTCGCCGAGCTCATCGGCCGCGCCAAAAAGGACCCGCGCTTTTACCGCAGACTGCAAACCGCGCTCGGCGCGCGGCGCAAGCTTTTTGCGCCCGCGGCGGAGCGCGCGGCGCTGGTGCGCGTGGTGCGCGAAGCACTTCACTCGAGGAGCTCCGCGACGCGCGCGCGCACCGCATCGCTCGACCAGTCGAGCTCGCCGTAGGCGACGTAGCGGATGCGCCCGTCGCGGCCGATCAGGAAGCTCGCGGGCAGCAGCTTCGCCCTCCACGCCTTGCTCACCGTGCCGTCGCGGTCGCGCAGCAGCGGAAAGCCAAGCGGCATGGCGGCAACGAACTTCTCGATGCGCGAAAGCGGCTCCGCCAGGTTGACGGCGAGCACCTCGAACGGCTTGCCCTTGAGCGAGCTGCGCAGCCGGTCGATCGACGGCATCTCTTCCCGGCAGGGCACGCACCACGTCGCCCAGAAGTTAACGAGCACTACGCTGCCGCGATAGTCGGCGAGCCGGTGCTCCTTGCCCGCGAGATCCTGCAGCTCGAGCTCCGGCGTCGGGCCGCCGGTCCAGGCCTTGAGATCGGCCGCCGCCGCCGCGAACGCAGCCGCGGCGCCCAGCGCGAGCGCAAGGAAGCGAAGCACGCTCAAGCGCTGAGCTCGCGCGAGCTGATCGCGTAGCGCACGCTGTCGGGCTCGAGCTCGTCGCGCAGCTCGCCGTCGGCTTCCGCGTTGATGTACATGAGGAACGGCTTCTGCGGCGCCTTGGTGGCCTGCGGCAGCTTCACGTCGTGGGCCGTGTTGTAGGCGAGCCAGTTCATCTCCCAGCTGCCGAAGAGGCGCTTGCGCGCGGCGCGCACCTTCTCGTCGCCGAGCGCGAGATTCCCCGGCGGCTCCTCCAGCACGACCTTGCGCACGTCGGCCGGATCGACCGGCACCCAGCCGTAGCCGCGCGCGAAGAACTCGGCGCGGCAGTGCTGCGCCTTGGTGATGTTGGGCGTGCCGGCGCCGAGGCTCTTGTAGCCGTATTTGGAGGGCGCGACGCGGATCCCATAGACGTCGCGCGCCGGCAGGCCCACCGAGCGCGCGAGGCCGACGTAGAGCGCGTTCAGGTCGGCGCATTTGCCGCCGAGGTTGCCGGTCTCGAGCATCGTCCTCACGTCGCCGACGCCGCAGCCGCGCGTCTTCGGATCGCGGAAGGTGTTGTCGACGATCCACTCGTAGATCGCGCGCGCCTTGTCGACGTCGGTCTTCGCGCCGCGCGTGATCTCGAGCGCGGTCTTCTTGACGATGCCGTCGGTCGGAATGAGCTCGGTCGGCGCGGTAAAGAACTGCCGCGCGGCGGCCGACAGGTCGGCGTTGCCGGCCGAGCCGAAATCGACGGCGCGATCGCGCGTCATGAAGCGGCTCGTGACCTCGATAGCCGGGTTCATCTCCTTCTCGGGCCACTCGACATAGAGCATGGCGAGGCCGTACTTGCCGTCGTGCATCACCTCGGCGCGCGAGGCGTTGCCCGACCAG
>DASQIG010000466.1:0-2540 GCA_035631735.1 Burkholderiales bacterium
TCGTCGACCGGCAGGTGCCATTGCGAAATGGTCATTTCGGCGTTCATCGGGATGACGAATGCCTGCGGGAACAGCACGTTGGTCACCCGGATATGCGTCTGCGCATCGCTGATCCGGCGCAGCGTCTGCAGCCGCATGCCGTAGTCGGTGCGCTCAATGCGAATCTCGGGACGGTCGAATTCGCGCAGCACTTTCGAGATGGGAATCGCGGCATCCGTCGGCGTGCCGCGAAACTGGCGCCCATAGCTCGCCGCCGGATCCTCGTCCTCGAAGAATTTATGGAGCCATGATGCATGCGAGGGGTCGATGCCGACTTCGAGCGCCTGCAGCCAGTTGCAGTCCCAGTAGCCCTTGAACGCGAAGGTGTACTCGGACGGCGCGATGAACGCGTCGAAGTGCGGGAACGCGGGCGCGTCGCCCTCGCCGAGATAGCCGAAGAGGATGCCGCTCTTCTCGAGGACCGGGTAGGCACGCAGGCGGATGTGCTCGCACAGGCGGCTGCCCTCGGGCTCGGCGGGCGTCTGCAGGCAGCGCCCGTCGCTGCCGTAGAGCCAGCCGTGGAACGAGCAGCGCAGCCCGCCGTCTTCGAGCCGCCCATAGGCGAGGTCGGCGCCGCGATGCGCGCACTGGCGCTCGATCAGCCCATAGCGGCCGCCTTCGCGGAAGAGGACGAGATCCTCGCCCATGATGCGCACCGCCATGACCGGACGCGGGCCTTGCATCTCATCGGTGAGCGCAACCGGCTGCCAGTAGCGCCGCAGCAGCTTGCCGCAGGGCGTGCCGCGCCCCACGCGCGTCATCAGCTCGTTCTGCTCCGCGCTGATCATTCCCCGGCTTCGCGGTAGAGCGCGAGCGCCTTCATTGCCGGGATATCGTTGAACGAGAAGAGCACCGTCTCCTCATGCGCGCCA
Source organism: Burkholderiales bacterium (assembly GCA_035631735.1). Classification (GTDB taxonomy): domain Bacteria; phylum Pseudomonadota; class Gammaproteobacteria; order Burkholderiales; family SG8-39; genus SCGC-AG-212-J23. Next base: position 912 of record DASQIG010000466.1, read on the forward strand.
TGCCGGTGCAGCGCCCATGAGGGCAGGGCGAAGATGTCCTTCTCCTCCCACTCGAATCGCTGACCGGCGATCTCCGACCAGCCGCGGCCTTGCGCCACCTGGTAGATCACGCTACCGGTGTGGCGATGCGCGCGCGTCGCCTCGCCCTTCGCGAGCAGCTGCAGCTGCGCGCCTATCGTCGGCATGATCGGCCCGCCGGTGAGCGGATTGCGATACTCGTAGACGCGACCGTCGTACGCCGTCCAGCTCGCCTCTCGCACGGCGCGATATGCGTCGTCCCAGCGGTACTGGAACTGCGGCGAGTAGGGCTTGGTCCAGTTCTCGCGCGCTAGGGGCGCCGGCGTCTGCATGACCTGCGGGTGCACTTCGTAAAAGTTCGCATCCAGCGAGTTCATCAGCGGGATGTCGAGGCCGTCCTGCCAGACGCATTGCGCGCCGTTCGCCTCGACGCCGTGGTCGTGCCACGTACCGTTCGGCGTGAGCACGAGGTCGCGCGCGCCGAGCGTCATCTTCTCGCCGTCGACCACCGTATAGGCGCCGCGCCCTTCCATGACGAAGCGCAGCGCGGACGCCTGGTGGCGGTGCGCCGAGGTGAACTCGCCCGGGTTCATTACCTGCACGCCGGTGTACAGAAGCCCCGCGGCCGCACTCCATTCTTTGCGGCCCGGATTGACCAGCATCACCACCCGCCGCGCCGCCTTGTCAGCGGAGACCAGCTGCGGCGCGCGGCGCACGAAGCGCTCGATGCGGCGCCACTTCCACAACGTTGGCACCGACTTCGGCTGCGGATACCAGGGCTCGATCTCGTTCGCCACGGTCCACAGCGCGCCGAGCGCCTCGCCTTCGAGGCTGCGGTAGTACGCCTCGAGCTCCGGCGTGTCCTCGACGTTGGCGCGGCCGACGACGTTTTCGCGCTTCATGGCTTGTCTGCCGGCGGAGGCAGCGTGATCTGCACCGGAAAATCGCTGGCCGGTTGTTCACCGCCTGGTCCGAAATATCGAATCGTGCCGGCTTCGGCTACGAGCCAGACCTCGCGCGCCCCGGCGGCAAAATGGGCGCTCATCTTTTCGTCGATTTCGGCCTGCACGCCCAGATCACGTCCGGTACTCGAATGCCGCTGCGGGTCAGAATTGAGCATTCGCTGATCACCAGGCCGTCTGGAAGCTGCCGGATGAGCTCGGCGGCGATTGCGCTTTGCAACCGACCGTGCCGGTTGCTCGCGGGCGTCATCTCCAGCTTGCCCCAGGCGTTGACTTCGATCTTGTAGGGCAGGTCCCGGAGCGATGGATCGCGCAGCGCCTCGTGCCAGCGTGCGATCAGCGCTTCCGGTGTAGCCAGATTTCCCATTGCGAAAAGTATACGCCCCGGTTTCACGTTGCCGCTGCCGCGGCCGCACCTGCGATGCGGTACTCGATCCAGTGCATCAGCGCATCGGCCACCGTCTTGAGCGTGGCGAACAGCAGCATGCCGCCGTGGTAGCCGGTGCTGAGGCCGATGATGATGGCGAGGTGCATCGGCACGATCCGCAGGTACGGCAGGAACATCACGCCGCCGATGTTCGGGCGCCCCTGCTGGTCGGCCGCCATGACGCGCTGGTAGGAGGCGCGGTGAGTGACTACGAACGAGACG
>DASQIG010000467.1:0-4527 GCA_035631735.1 Burkholderiales bacterium
GGCGTGGTGCCCGTGCTCTGCGCGCTGCGCAACATCCCGAACGTCTACGTCGTGCCGGCGATGCTCGTCGCCAGCAAGGCGACGTTCACGCACACGACGCCGCTCGGGCCGTACCGCGGCGCCGGCCGCCCGGAAGCGTCCTACGTGATCGAGCGGCTGATGGACGAGGCGGCGCGCAAGCTCAACATGGATCCGGTGGAGCTGCGCCGGCGCAACTACATCCCGCCGAGCGCCATGCCGTACAACACGACCGCCAACTGGACGGTGGGCGCGCCGGTGGGCTGGACCTACGACTCGGGCGATTTCGCCAGGCTCACCGACCGCGCGGTCGAGCTCGCCGACTGGCATGGTTATTCCGCACGCAAAAAGCAAAGCGCCGGCAAAGGCCGCCTGCGCGGCCGCTCGCTCATCTACTACCTGGAGGACTCCGGCGTCTTCAACGAGCGCATGGAGATCCGCTTCGACCCGAGCGGCATGGTGACGATCGTCGCCGGTACGCATTCGCACGGCCAGGGACACGCGACGACCTACGCGCAGCTCGCTTGCGACTGGCTCGGCGTGCCGTTCGAGAACATCCGCCTGGTGCAGGGCGATACCGACGCGGTCTCATTCGGCCGCGGCACGTACGCCTCGAGGAGCGCCATGCTCGGCGGCTCGGCGCTGCGCGCGGCAAGCGACGCGATCATCGAGAAGGCGAAGCCGCTCGCGGCGCACCTGCTGGAAGCAGCGGCCGCGGACCTCGAATTCCGCGAGGGCAAATTCAGCGTCGTCGGCACCGACCGCGGCATCCCGCTCGTTGACGTCGCCAAGGCTTTTTACCGCCCGGTAGGGCCGACGACCAAATTCGGCGCTGGGCTCGACGCGAGCGGCTCGTCGAACGCGCCGCCGACCTTCCCGAATGGCTGTCACGTCTGCGAGGCGGAGATCGATCCCGACACGGGAGAGGTGACGATCGACCGCTATGTCGTGGTCGACGACGTCGGGCGCGTGATCAACCCGATGATCTGCCACGGGCAGATCGAAGGCGCGCTCGCGCAGGGCATCGGCCAGGCGCTGATGGAAAACGTCGCCTTCGATCCGGAGTCGGGGCAGATGCTGTCGGCGAGCCTCACCGACTACGCCCTGCCGCGTGCGAGCGACCTGCCGCTGCACTACGAGCTCGACTTCATCGACGTGCCGGCGAAGACCAACCCGCTCGGCGTGAAGGGCATCGGCGAGGCGGGCTGCGTCGGCGCGCCGCCCGCGGTGATGAACGCGATCCTCGATGCGCTGCGCCCGCGCGGCGTCAAGCACCTCGACATGCCGGCGACGCCGCGCCGTGTCTGGGAAGCGCTGCGCAATTCCGATCCAGAGTCGTAATTATTGAAAGTCGAGCGCGTCGCATTCCCGGGGACCGCCGGCCAGAAGCTGGCCGCGCGGCTCGACGCGCCCGACGAGGCGCCGACGGCGTATGCGCTGTTCGCGCACTGCTTCACCTGCGGCAAGGACGTCTTCGCCGCCGCGCGCATCGCGCAGCAGCTCGCCGCGCACGGCATCGCGGTGCTGCGCTTCGATTTCACCGGGCTCGGCTCAAGCGAAGGCGAGTTCGCCAACACCAATTTCTCGTCCAACGTGGCCGATCTCGTCGCCGCCGCGGCGCACCTGCGCGCGGCCTACGCGGCGCCGGCACTCCTGATCGGGCACAGCCTGGGCGGCGCGGCCGTGCTCGCGGCCGCGGGTTCGGTGCCGGAGTGCAAGGCGGTCGTCACGATCGGCGCGCCGAGCGACGTGCGGCATGTGCGGCACCTGCTCGGCGAGCGGCTGTCGCAGATCGAGGCGGACGGCGAGGCGGAGGTGGTGCTCGCCGGCCGGCCGTTCACCATCAAGCGGCAGTTCCTGCTCGACGCCGAGGAACAGAACCTGGCGGCAAAAATCGCGGAGCTGCGCCGCGCGCTCCTCGTCATGCACTCGCCGCGTGACGACACGGTCGAGATTTCGAACGCCACGCGCATCTTTACCGCGGCGAGGCACCCGAAGAGCTTCATCTCGCTCGACACCGCCGATCACTTGCTGACGGCGCGGGAGGACGCGGTCTACGCCGCGGACCTCATTGCGGCGTGGGCGGTTCGCTACCTGCCGACGCGAGCGTAGTGCGCACGGGAATTCCGGACTTCACGACCAGCGTCACCGGCGTCTTCTCGCACACATCGGCCAATTTCGCCTGCTGCTCCGCGGTCAGCGACCCCGCGATGGCGACGCGCCGTTCGACGCGCCGGCCTTCAGCGCCCTGGCGCAGCGCGAGCGAGACCTGCACCGCGCCGATGTTCCAGCCGTGCCGCTGCGCGTACATGCGCAGCGTGATCGACGTGCAGGCGCCCAGGCTCGCCAGCAGGTACTCGAACGGCATCGGACCCGCGTCCGCGCCGCCGCGTGCCGGGCGCTCGTCGACGAGCATCTCGTGGCGTCCGCAGTGCACGCGCTGGCGGTAGTCCGGATCTTCAGCCGCCGCCTGGACGGTGCACTTCGCGATGACCAGCTCGCTTTGCGGCGGCATGTGACCTCCCGTCTGGGAAATATTACGTACTTAGTACGGAATTGGGGGTTAGCGCACACGCAGCACCAGCTTGCCGCGCAGGTGGCGCGCCTCGCTCACGCTGTGCGCTTCGGCGGCTTTCGCGAGTGGATACTCTCTGATCTCCGGGAGCGGCACCGCGCCTTGCGTCACGAGCTGTGCGACGCGCTCGAGCCGCCGCCGGTCGCGATCGACTTTCGGCCGCAGCGACTTGACGTCCGCTCGCGGCGCAGCGGGCGCCGCGCCGCCGACCGCGATGCTGGCGAGGCGGCCGCCGGGCTTGAGCACTGCGAAGCTGCGCAACGTGACGTCGCCACCCACAGTATCGAACACCGCGTCCACGTCCTTCACCACCTTGGTGAAGTCCTGGCTCCGATAGTCGATCACCTGATCGGCGCCCAGCTGGCGCACATAGTCGTGGTTCTGGGCACTCGCGGTTGTGATGACGCGAGCGCCGAGATGCTTTGCGAGCGCGATGGCGAATCCGGCGACGCCGCCGGCGCCGCCCTGGATGAGGATGGTTTCGCCGCGCTCGAGCTGCAGCGTCTCCTCCAGCGCAACCACGGCGGTGAGACCGGCCAGACCGATGGCTGCGGTCTGCACATGGGTAAGGCGCTCGGGCTTGCGCGCGACGATCGCCTCGCGGATCGCGATGCGCTCGGCGTAGGCGCCTTCGCGCGGCACTTCGCACACGCCGAAGACGGCGTCGCCGGGCTTGAAAAATCCGCCGCTGCCGACCATGACGCCGGAGAAGTCGCGGCCCGGCACGTGCGGGAAGCTGACTGCCGCGCCGTACTGCCCGGCGCGCATCTTCCAGTCGGCCGCGTTGATGCTCGCCGCGTGGATCTCGACGAGCACTTCCCCGGCACCGGGAACCGGATCGGGCAACGCGCCGTATTCGAGCACTTCGGGGCCGCCGTAACGGCGAAAGAAGCATGCTTTCACGGCAGCCATTCTACGCGATGGCTGGCGTATTGCGATCGTGGCGGGTGTGTAATACAGTGGCACAGTGAAAACCTTGACCGTACGCCTGCCCGAGCCGCTCGCCGCGGCGATCGAGGCCGAGGCGCGCGGGCGCCGCATTTCGAAATCGGACGTCGTGCGCGAGCGCCTGGAGCGCGCTTCGACCGCCGCCCGCGAACCCGGCGCCGCGCCTTACGGCATCGCGGACCTGATCGGCTCGGTGGACGGCCTGCCGGCCGACCTCGGTATGCACAAAAAGCGCTACCTGAGGGCTACAGGGTATGGCCGCCGCAAGCGTACTCGCTGATACGAGCTTTCTGATTTCGCTGCTCAGCCGGCGGGACGTCCATCACCAGTGGGCGGCGCTGCAGACGGCTGAGTTGCCACCGCCGTGGCTCACATGCGAGGCGGTGCTTTCGGAGGCGTTCCATCTCCTGGGTGCGCGTGGCGGGCCGGCACTGCGCGCGATGCTGCTGCGCCGCTGGTTACGGGCGGCATTCAATCTCGCCGAGCACCTGCCGGCGGTGCTGAAGCTGATGGAGAAGTATGCGGATGTGCCGATGAGCCTCGCGGACGCGTGCCTCGTGCGGATGACGGAGACGCATGCTGATTCGTTGATACTGACGACGGACGCGGACTTCCGGGTTTATCGGCGCCACAGCCGCCAGGTGCTGCCCTGCCGGATGCCGGACTAGGCCGAACGGACAAGGCGCCGCGCCCGCGGGCGCGCAATACAATCGCCGCATGAAGATCGACATCTTTAACCACGTCATGCCGCCGGCGTATCTCGAGCTCGTAAAGCAACACTCGAAGGAGGCGGGCATGGTGAAGCGCATGTCGAGCCTGCGCATGCTGTGGGACATCGAGCACCGCGTGGCGATGCTGCGCGAGAAGTTCCGCGACGTGCAGCAGGTGCTGACGCTCGGGCTGCCGAGCCCGGAGCTGCTGGGCGACGGCGCGCATTCGCCGGAATACGCGCGCGTGGCGAACGACGGCATGGCGGAGATGTGCCG
>DASQIG010000468.1:0-11872 GCA_035631735.1 Burkholderiales bacterium
GCCGCCGCGGTGGCAGCGGCAGCCGCTGCTTCCGCCGCCTTCTGCTCGGCTTCCTTGCGCTCGCGCTCCTGCTTCTCGCGCAGCTCCGCGGCCTGGAGCTCCGCGAGCTGCTGCTGGCGCCGCGCTTCCTCTTCGCGAATCTCGATTTCCTTGGTGTCGACCGCGGGCGGCGGCGGTGGCGGCGCTTCGGCAGCGACCGCCGCGGCCGTCACTTCCGCCGGGTCGCGCTTCACGAAGACGCGTTTCTTGCGCACCTCGACCTGCACGGTGCGGTACTTGCCGCTCGCGTCGGTCTTGCGGATCTCGCTCGTCTGCTTGCGCGTGAGCGTGATCTTGTTCTTCGCCTCGGCCGAACCGTGCGTTTTGCGCAGGTGTTCGAGCAGGCGTGACTTGTCGCTGTCGCTGAGGGAATCCTCAGGGGCGCGCTTGTCCACGCCCGCGGCGCGCAGCTGCTCGAGCAGCACCGAAGGCGGAACCTTAAGCTCGCTCGCGAACTGGGCTACGCTGGTCTGCGCCACTTACGCGGCCTCCTTCTTCTCGCCCTCGGCGAACCAATGCGCCCGCGCCGCCATGATCAGCTTCTTCGCCCTCTCGGCATCCATGCCGGTCAGCTCGGAGAGCTCGTCCACCGCCAGGTCGGCCAGGTCGTCGCGCGTGCGCACGCCACGCTCGACCAGCTTCGCCGCGAGCTGCGTGTCCATGCCCTCGAGCTTGAGCAGCTCGGGGTCGACGCCCTCCATCTTCTCCTCGTTGGCGATCGCCGCGACGAGCAGCGCGTTGCGCGCGCGGTTGCGCAGCTCGTTCACCGTGTCCTCGTCGAGCGACTGGATCTCCAGGAGCTCGTTGATCGGCACGTAGGCGATCTCCTCGAGCGTCGAGAAGCCCTCCTCGATCAGGATGTTCGCCACCTCCTCGTCGACGTCGAGCTTCTCCATGAAATGCTGCTTGATGCGGCCGCTCTCCTCCTGCTGCTTCTTGGTCGACTCTTCTTCCGTCATCAGATTGATCTGCCAGCCGGTGAGCTCGGAGGCGAGGCGTACGTTCTGGCCGCTGCGGCCGATCGCCACCGCGAGGTTCTCCTCGTCGACGACGACGTCCATCGCATGTTTCTCCTCGTCCACCACGATCGACGAGACTTCGGCCGGCGCCAGCGCGCCGATCACGAACTGCGCCGGATCAGCGGACCAGAGCACGATGTCGACACGCTCGCCCGCAAGCTCCTGCGTTACCGCCTGCACGCGCGAGCCGCGCATGCCGACGCAGGTGCCGATCGGGTCGATGCGCTTGTCGTTGGTATGCACCGCGATCTTCGCCCGGATGCCCGGGTCGCGGGCCGCCGACTTGATCTCCAGCAGGCCTTCCTCGATCTCGGGCACCTCGAGCTCGAACAGCTTCATGATGAACTGCGGCGCCGTGCGCGAGAGGATCAGCTGCGGGCCGCGCGCCTGGCGGTCGATCTTCATCACCCAGGCGCGCACGCGATCGCCTACCCGGAGGTTTTCCTTCGGGATCATGTGCTCGCGCGGCAGCAGCGCTTCGAGACGCCCGGACTCGATGATGGCGTTGCCCCGCTCCATGCGCTTCACCGTGCCGGTGACGAGCTCGTCGCCGCGCGACAGGAAGTCCTGCAGGATCTGCTCGCGCTCGGCGTCGCGGATGCGCTGCAGGATCACCTGCTTCGCGGTCTGCGCGCCGATGCGGCCGAATTCCACGTTCTCGAGCCGCTCCTCGATGTATTCATCGAGCTTGGCGTCGGGCTTGCGGTCCTGCGCCTCCTCGAGCGACAGCATCTGCGCGGTGTTCCATTCCGGCGTTTCGTCGGGCAGGACCTTCCAGCGCCGGAACGTCTCGTAGGCACCGGTGTTGCGATCGACGTGTACGCGCACGTCGATGTCCTCGGAATACTTCTTCTTCGTCGCCGAGGCGAGCGCCATCTCCAGCGCGCCGAACACGATGTCGCGGGGGACATTCTTCTCCCGCGCCAGCACGTCGACCAGCATCACCAGTTCACGATTTCCCACCTGCTGCACCTTAGCGACCACTTTCCCTCACAGTTCCGGCACGAGGCGCGCGCGCTCCACATCGCCGAGCTCGAGCGCCACGGTCCTGCCTTCCAGTTCAATGTTCACGCAGCTGCCTTCGGCGCCGCGCAGCACGCCGACGAACCGGCGCCGGCCGGTCGCATCGGGCGTGCGCATTCTCACGTCCGCCTTGTGGCCCGCGAAGCGCACGAAGTCCGCACGGTGTCGCAGCGGCCGGTCGAGCCCCGGGGAGGAGACCTCGAGCCGCTCGTAGTCCACGCCTTCGACCTCCAGCACCCGTGAGAGCTGGCGGCTGACCGCCGCACAGTCCTCGACACCGATGCCGCCCGGCTTGTCGATGAAGAGGCGCAGCATCCGCCCTCCATTCGCCGCCTGCAGGTCGACGAGCTCGTACCCCATGCCGGCTACTACCGGCTCTACCACCGCTTCCAATGCCGCCATAATTCGCCGCGCCGCCGCTGAAACAAAAAATGGGCCGAAGCCCATCGTTTTCCAGCGCCATCAAAGCTTTTGAAGTTTAACAGGAATTGGTATCTCGCGCCACTGTCCCGGGCGCAGGTCGCGCGGCAGCTCCACCGGCCCGTAGCGCACACGCATGAGGCGGCTCACGCGGGCGCCGACCGCCGCGAACATGCGCCTCACCTCGCGCTTGCGGCCCTCCTTCAGCGTCACCCGGTACCAGCGATTTGCGCTCTGGCGCTCTCGTGCATCGGCCGGCTCGATGCGCTCGAACGCCGCGTGCCCGTCCTCCAGCTCGACGCCGCGCCTGAGGCGGTCCAGCTCCACCGGCCCCAGCGTGCCTTGCACGCGCGCCGCGTATTCGCGCTCGACGCCAAAGCGCGGGTGCATCAGCCGGTTGGCGAGCCCGCCGTCGTCGGTGAACAGCAGCAGCCCGGCGCTGTTGATGTCGAGCCGGCCGACTGCAATCCAGCGGCCCGGGGGCAGGCTGCGAAAGACGGTCGGTCGCCCCTCGGGGTCGTGCCGCGTGACCAGCTCACCTTCCGGCTTGTTGTATATGAGGACGCGGCCCGCGACTGCCTGTGCGAGCTGGATGGGTCGGCCATCCACCGCGATGTCATCGCCCGGCGCGGCGCGATCGCCAAGCTGCGCGACCCGCCCGCCAACGCTCACGCGGCCGGCTTCAATCCAGGATTCGATTTCCCGCCGCGAGCCCAGGCCGGCGGCGGCTAGCAGCTTCTGCAGCCGTTCAGCCTTCGGTGCCGGTGGCGGCGGTGGGCTCGGCTTCGGCGGCAGGTTCGGAGTTCGCAGAGCGCACGCCGGCCTCGGCGGTCGGCACGGGCTCGTGCTGCAAGGTCTGGGCGATCTCCTCGAGCGGCGGCAGCTCCTCGAGTGAGCGCAGGCCGAGGTCGTCGAGCAATTTGCGCGTCGTGGCGTAGAGCGCCGGCCGGCCCGGTGTTTCCCGGTGGCCGACGACGTCGATCCAGCCGCGTGCTTCGAGCGTCTGGATGATCTGTCCCGAGACCGTCACGCCACGGATGTCCTCGATGTCGCCACGGGTCACAGGCTGCCGGTAGGCGATGATGGCTAAAGTCTCCATCACCGCGCGGGAGTAGCGCGGCGGCTTCTCCGGCGCCAGGCGCTCGATATAAGGATGGAACTCGGCGGTCGTCTGGAAGCGCCAGCCGCTTGCGACGTGAACCAGCTCGACCGCGCGGCCTTTCCATTCCTCGGCCAGCTCGGCGAGAAGGTTGCGCAGCGGATCGGTCCCGATTTCCCCGTCGAAGAGCTGCTTGAGCTGAGGCAGGCCGAGGGGCTCCGGCGAGGCAAGGAGCGCAGCTTCGAGGATTCTTTTGACTTCAACTGGACTGCGCATACGCTAATTTAACGTAAATCGGCGCGAAGCACTCGGACTGCGTGATCTCGACCAGCATCTCGCGGGCGAGCTCGAGCAGCGCGAGGAACGTCACGACCAGCACGGCGACGCCGCGCCCGGGGTCGAAAAGCTCCGCAAACTCAAGGACCCGCCGCTCGCGCAGGCGGCGCAGGATGCCGCTCATGTGCTCGCGCACGGAGAGCTCCTCGCGCGAGATGTGGTGGTGGCGCGACATGCGCGCCCGGTGCAAGAGCCCGCGCCACGCCTCGGCAAGATCGCGCGCGTGCACCTGCGGAACGCGCTCGGCGATCGTGCGCTCGATCCACACCGAGATGGCGATGACATCGCGTCCGGCCTGCGGCAACTCGTCGAGCGCATGCGCGGCCTTCTTGATCTGCTCGTACTCCAGGAGCCGGCGCACCAGCTCGGCGCGCGGATCGTCCTCCGTCGGCTCGGCCAAGGGCGGCCGCGGCAGGAGCAGCCGCGATTTGATCTCCATCAGCATGGCGGCCATCACCAGGTACTCGGCGGCGAGCTCCAGGTTCTTGGCGCGCATGATCTCGACGTATTCGAGGTACTGGCGCGTGAGCGGCGCCATGGGAATGTCGAGGATATTCAGATTTTCCTTGCGGATCAGGTACAAAAGAAGGTCCAGCGGCCCCTCGAAAGCCTCCAGCACCACTTCCAGCGCATCGGGCGGGATGTAAAGGTCGGTCGGCAGGTCGATGACCGGTTCGCCGTAGAGCCGCGCCATCATGCGTACGCAATCCCCATCGCTTCGCGCACTTCGCGCATCGTCTCGACGGCGAGCCGCCGTGCCTTCTCGCAGCCGTCCGCAATGATGTTCTTCACCAGCGTCGGATCGTCCAGATAGGCCTGCGCGCGCTCGCGGATCGGCGCGAGCTCGGCCTGGATCGCCTCGATCACCGGCTGCTTGCACTCCAGGCAGCCGATGCCGGCCGTAGTGCAGCCCTTCTGCACCCATTGCTTGCGCTCGGCGTCGGAGTAAACGAGGTGCAGCGACCACACCGGGCATTTTTCGGGCGTGCCGGGATCGCCGCGTTTCACGCGCGCCGGGTCCGTCGGCATGGTGCGGATCTTCTTTGCCACCGATTCCGGGTCCTCACGCAGTGCAATGGTATTCCCATACGACTTGGACATCTTCTGCCCGTCGAGGCCCGGCATGCGCGGCGCCTCGGTGAGCAGCACCTCGGGCTCCGCCAGGATCTTCTTGCCGCCGCCCTCGAGCCAGCCGTAGAGCCGCTCGCGGTCGCCGCGCGAGAGGTTCTGCTGCTCATCGAGCAGCGCCTGCGCGCGCGCGAGTGACTCGGCGTCGCCGTGCTCGAGGAACTTGGTGCGCAGCTCATTAAGCAGCCGAGCCTTCTTCGTCCCCATCTTGCGCACCGCGGCCTTGGCCTTATCCTCGTAGCCTGGCTCGCGCCCGTACAGATGGTTGAAGCGCCGTGCGAGCTCGCGCGTGAACTCGACGTGGGGCACCTGATCCTCGCCCACCGGCACGTACTTCGCGCGGTAGATCAGGATGTCGGCGGATTGCAGCAGCGGATAGCCGAGGAAGCCGTAGGTCGCGAGGTCGCGGTCGGCGAGCTTCTCGATCTGGTCCTTGTACGTCGGCACGCGCTCGAGCCAGCCGAGCGGCGTCATCATCGAGAGCAGCAGGTGTAGTTCCGCATGCTCCGGCACGTGCGACTGGATGAAGAGGATCGCCTGGCTCGGATCGACACCCGCGGCGAGCCAGTCGATCACCATGTCCCAGCCGTTCTGCTCGAGGTTCCCCGGCCGCTCGTAGTCGGTCGTCAGCGCATGCCAATCCGCGACGAAGAAGAGGCACGTGTATTCGGCTTGCAGGCGGATCCAGTTCTTGAGCACCCCATGGTAGTGCCCCAGATGCAGGCTCCCCGTAGGCCGCATGCCGGAGAGCACGCGCGTTTCGTACATCTACAGGAACACCATGGCGCGCACCAGCGCCTCCGATTCGAGAAGCAGCGGGCTCAGCACCAGGCTCAGGGCATTCGAGCCGTACACCGGCAGGAAAAGCAGCACCAGGAGCAGCGGCACTCCCCATGGCTCGAGCTTGGCGAAGCGCCAGGCGGCGCGCGTCGGCAGCAGGCTCGTCAGGATGCGGCCGCCGTCGAGCGGCGGGATCGGCAGCAGGTTGAGCAGCATGAACACCAGGTTGACGAGCACGCCCGCCGCGCTGACGCCGATCAGGAACTCGGCCGCGCCGTGGCCGTAATCCTGCACCGCGTCGATCAGCCCGGTGGTGCCGCCGAGCTGCGTCACTTCGAGCCAGGCATCCGGCCGCCCGCTCAGGCTGATGCTCGAGCGCAGCAGCAGCGCCCAGGCGAGCGCCATGGCGAGGTTCGCGAGCGGCCCCGCTGCCGCCACCCACGCCATGTGCTGGCGCGGCTTGCGCAGCGCCGAGTAATTGACCGGCACCGGCTTCGCCCAGCCGAAGAGCAATTTGCCGGCGGAGGCGGCGAGGATGATGAGCGGCACCACGACCGTGCCGAGCACATCGATGTGGCGTATCGGATTCAGGCTGATGCGTCCCTGCGCGTGCGCCGTCATGTCGCCGAAGTGGCGCGCAACATAGCCGTGAGCAGCTTCGTGAAGCGTGATTGCGAGCAGGACCGGGAGGGCGTAGAGGGCGAAGGTTTGCGCGATCGCCTGAAGATTTAGATCCATCTTTCTTTGACGCTGGATTCTATCAGACGGCCTCTATCGCGAAGGGCTCGAGCGAGCCTTTGCCCTTGCGCAGCACGAGCGGCGTGTCGCCGGTGAGATCGATGACCGTGCTCGCCTGCGTGCCGCAGGAGCCGGAATCGATCACGAGGTCGAGCTCTCGCTCCAGCCGCTCGCGGATCTCGTTGGCGTCGGAAAGCGGCTGCTCGTCGCCCGGCAGGATGAGCGTCGAGGAGAGCATCGGCTCGTCGAGCTCCGCGAGCAGCGCTCGCGCCACCGCGTGCGCCGGCACGCGAATGCCGATGGTCTTTCGCTTCGGATGAAGCAGGCGCCGGGGCAGCGAGCGCGTCGCGCGCAGGATGAACGTATAGCTTCCGGGCGTCACGCGCTTGATCAGGCGGAAGCGCGCGTCGTCGACGATCGCATACGCGCCGATCTCCGAGAGATCGCGGCACATGAGCGTCAGGTGGTGGCGCTCGTCCACGCCGCGCATGCGCCGTAGGCGTTCGATCGCCTTCGTCGCCGCTTGCATGCAACCGAGCGCGTAACACGAGTCGGTGGGATACGCGATGAGGCCGCCGCCGCGCAGGATGTGGCCCGCGCGGCGCACCAGCCGCAGCTGCGGATGCGTTGGATGGATTGAAAAGAACTGCGCCATCAGGTCCGCAGGAACTCGTCGATCAGCCGGGCCAGCGCTTCAGGCTGGTCATGGTGCAGCATGTGGCCGGACTGCGCTATCGTGGCGTAGCGTAAATCGGCGAACTGGGCGCGCCGTTCGGCGTATTGGGCGGCGTCGAGGCCCAGGCGCTTGAGCGCGGCGCTCTCGGCGCCGTCGACCCACAGCACCGGCGCGCGCACCCGCTGCCAGCAGCCGCGTACTTCCTCGTAGCGATACAGCACCGGGTTCACGATCTTGTGCGCCGGGTCGCCGCGCAGCACCACGCCACCATTGGCATCGTCGCGGCCCCAGTGGTGCGCCAGGAACTCGGCGCGCTCCGCCGTCAGCCGCGGGTTGCCGTCGCGCAGGCGCTTCGCGAGCTCGGCATAGCTCGCATACGGCCTGAAGCCGGGCCGCTCGTGCAGTTCCGCCAGCCAACGCGCGTAGCGACGCGGTGCATCCTCCGGCTTCGTGGCCGCGAGGCCGAATCCTTCGAGGTTGACGAGCTTCGCCACGCGCTCGGGACGGATGCCCGCATACATGCACGCCACGTTACCGCCGAGGCTGTGCCCGACAAGGTGCACCGCCTCGCCCGGCGCGAAGGCGCGCAGCAGAAAATCGAGGTCGGCGATGTAATCCGGAAACCAGTAGCAGTCCGATCTGCCCCAATCGGTGAGCCCATAGCCACGCCAATCCGGCGCGTACACATCCCATGTCGCACTGAACGCATCCACCAGGAACTGGAACGACGCCGACACATCCATCCAGCCGTGCAACAGCACGAGCTTCGGCGCGCCGGGTGCAAGCCAGCGCCGCACGTGATAGCGCAAGCCGCGGATATCGAAATAACGGGATTCGGCGGCGCGCACCGACTTATGATAGCCGCATGCCGCTGTTCTCCCTCGGCGAGCGACGCATCGAGCTCGTCGGCAGAAACCATTACATCGCGTATGACGCGACGCTCGTCGGCTCGATCACGCTGCACGCGGACGCCAACATCTGGTTCAAGGTGGTGATCCGCGCGGAGAACGACCGCATCACGATCGGCGAAGGCAGCAACGTGCAGGACGCCTCGGTGCTGCACGTCGACCCGGGCTATCCCATGACGCTCGGCCGGAGGGTGAGCATCGGCCACAAGGTGATGCTGCACGGCTGCACGATCGGCGACGGCACGCTGATCGGCATCAACAGCGTAGTGCTGAACGGCGCCAAGATCGGCAAGGGCGTCCTCGTCGGCGCCAATACACTCATCACTGAAGGCAAGGAGATTCCCGACGGAGTGCTGGTCCTGGGCTCGCCCGGCAAGGTGGTGCGCGAGCTGAAGCCCGCGGAGCGGGAGAGCCTGCTTGGTATCGCGCGCGGCTACGTCGAGCGCGCCGCGCTTTACCGCCGGGAACTGAAGCCCGCTACTTAGGCGCCATCCGGATCGCGCCGTCGAGGCGGATGGTCTCGGCGTTCAGCATCTCGATCTCGACGATCGCTTTCACCAGCTGGGCATATTCGGCCGGCCGCCCGAGCCGGGACGGAAACGGCACCTGCTTGCCAAGCGAGTCCTGCGCCTCTTTCGGCAGGCCCATCAGCATCGGCGTCTCGAAAATCCCGGGCGCGATCGTGCACACGCGGATGCCGTTGCGCGACAGGTCGCGCGCGATTGGCAGCGTGATGCCCACCACCCCACCCTTCGACGCCGAATAGGCCGCCTGGCCGATCTGGCCGTCGAAGGCCGCGACCGACGCGGTGTTGACGATTACGCCGCGCTCGCCGGAAGCGTTCGGCACCGCTTTCGCCATCGCATCGGCCGCGAGCCGGATCATGTTGAACGTGCCGATGAGGTTCACCTTCACCACGCGCTCGAACCGCCCGAGGTCGTGCGGTGCTTCTTTGCCGAGCGTGCGTTCGGCGATCGCGATACCGGCGCAGTTCACCAGCACGTGCAGCCCGCCGTACTCCTTGAGCGCCAGCGCGACCGCCGCCTTGCCATCGGCTTCCGAGGCGACATCGGTCTTGGCGAAGCGCCCGCCGAGCTCGCGTGCGAGCTTCTCGCCTGCTTCCGCCTGCATATCGGCAATGACGACCTTGCCGCCGTTCTCGGCCGCCATGCGCGCTGTCGCCGCACCGAGACCCGATGCGCCACCGGTGACGAGGAACACGCTGTGCTTGATCTGCATCGGCCACTCCCGGGGGAATAAGTAAATGCCGGAAAAAATTCGCCGATAATTCTAACCTCATGCAGCTTGGCTTCGGCATTACGTTCCCGGACCTCTACGAGCGCGACGGCCTCATCAAGGTCGATGCGGCGTTCCTCGCGTTCCTCGGCGAAGCCGACCGCGCGGCTGCGGATCGGCTGAGCGCCGCGCGCGCCCATCCGCCTGCGGGACTCGCGGAGTCGCAGCTCCTGATCGCGCTCGCGCCGCATGTCGAAGACTTCATCGCCAGGCTCTTCGGCATCGAGCGCGAGGCCCGTGCGTTGGCGCAGCGGCACAACGAGCTCGCGCCGCTCTACTCCGTGAAGCGCCAATTTGTCCAACGCCGGGCGCTGCACAAGGTGAAGCCCGCCGAGCTGCAAGGGTTCGATCCGGTGGCGGCCGAGCGCGAGCTCTTCGGCGGCGAGGTCACCGAGCTTGAATTCGCGCGCCAAGTGAGCGCGTGGCTGGCAGACGAGGCTGCGCATGCGCGACAGCTCGAGCTCGCCGCACGCTACGCCGCCTGGGCCGCGACAACGCCAGCCGGCAAGGCCAAGCATGCGACCGGTGTGCTGTTCAAGGCGCCGCAAAAGCTCGACTACATGCGCCTCGTGCCCGTCCACAGCGACACGAGCCGCGGCTTCGCCGCCCTGCGGCTCGAGCATTTGCGTCATCGCGATGGTTTTGCGCTCACCGATCCGGGCACGGATCTCACCGGTGCGCTCGACGAGGCGAATTACTGCATCTGGTGCCATGAGCAGGGCAAGGACTCGTGCTCCAAGGGGCTGAAGGAGAAGGCCAACGAGGGCTTCCGCGCCACCGTGTTCGGCGTGCCGCTCGCCGGCTGCCCGCTGGAAGAGAAGATCTCCGAATTCCACATGGTCAAGGCGCGCGGCGAGCCGCTCGCGGCGCTTGGCATCATCGCGGTCGACAACCCGATGATGGCCGCCACGGGCCATCGCATTTGTAACGACTGCATGAAGTCCTGCATCTACCAGAAGCAGGACCCGGTCGACATACCGCAGGCCGAGACCAGAACCCTCAAGGATGTGCTCGAGCTGCCATGGGGCTTCGAGATCTACTCGCTCTTCACGCGCTGGAATCCATTCGATTTGCGCCGGCCCTGCCCCAAAGCACCTACGGGCCGCCGGGTGCTCATCGTCGGTCTGGGCCCGGCCGGCTTCACGCTGGCGCACCATTTGATGAACGACGGTCACGCCGTGGTCGGCATCGATGGGCTGAAGATCGAGCCGCTCGAGGCGCCGATCTCCGGCGTCGACGCGCTCGGCCAGCACGTGCCGTTCCGTCCGATCCGCGACGTGGCGGAGCTGCGCGAGCCGCTCGAGCGGCGCGTCATGGCCGGCTTCGGCGGCGTCGCGGAGTACGGCATCACCGTGCGCTGGGACAAGAACTTCCTCAAGCTGATCCGCCTGCTGCTGGAGCGCCGCCGCCAGTTCGCCATGTTCGGCGGCGTGCGCTTCGGTGGCACGCTGACCATCGACGAGGCTTTCGCCGACGGCTTCGACCACATCGCGCTGTGCGCCGGCGCGGGGCGCCCCACCGTGCTCGATATCCCGAACGGGCTCGCTCGCGGCGTGCGCGCTGCGTCCGATTTCCTGATGGCGCTGCAGCTCACCGGGGCGGCGAAGCGCGAATCGATCGCCAACCTTCAGATCCGGCTGCCGATCGTGGTCATCGGGGGCGGGCTGACGGCGATCGATGCGGCCACCGAATCGCTCGCCTACTACGCGGTGCAGGTCGAGAAATTCCTGGCGCGCTACGAGGCGCTCGGCGCCGAGCCGGACTGGAACGCTGAAGAGCGCGGCATCGCGCAGGAGTTCATCGCCCATGCGCGCGCATTACGCGCGGCGCGGTCGGAGGATCGCCTGGGGCTGCTCAAGTCATGGGGCGGCGTGACGATCGCCTATCGCCGGCGGCTGATCGACAGTCCCTCGTATACGCTCAACCACGAGGAAGTGGAAAAGGCGCTGGAAGAAGGCGTCGTGTTCGCCGAAGGCCTTTCGCCGAGCCGCATCGAAGTGGACCGATATGGCCATGCCCGTTCGGTGGCGTTTGCCGTCGACGGCAAACAGCTCGAGCTCCCTGCCCGCTCGGTCCTGATCGCCGCCGGCACCCAGCCCAATACCGTGCTCGCGCGCGAGGAAGGCGTAAGCCTGGCGCTCGACGGCAAGTACTTTCTCGCCTGTGACGAGAGCGGCGCGCCGCTGCGGCCCGAGCGCCACACGGCGAAGCCGAAGCGCCCGGAAGTACTGCTGCACCGTTATCCGGATGGCCGCTTCATGAGCTTCTTCGGCGACCTGCACCCTTCGTATTTCGGCAACGTGGTGAAGGCGATGGGCGGCGCCAAGCAGGGCTATCCGGTCGTGAGCCGGGTGCTCGCGCAGCGCCCGGCCGCAGCGGCCGAAAGCGATGCCGCCTTCCTCGCGCGGCT
>DASQIG010000469.1:0-2632 GCA_035631735.1 Burkholderiales bacterium
GGCGCGCGCTCTACTGGTCGTACTTCTTCCTGGTGCTGTTCGTCGTCTTCTTCCTCACCCCGCCGATCTACATGATGATCACCTCGCTCAAGTCGAGCGCGGAGATCGGCGCCATCACCAACCCGTGGTGGGTCTACGCCCCGACGCTGGAGAACTACTGGGCGCTGCTCGGCTCCGAGCAGTACCTCACCTTCTTCAAGAACTCGGCGATCGTGTCGGTGGTGGTCGTGATCGTCACCATGCTCATCAGCATCCCGGCGGCGTTCGCGCTGGCGCGCATGAAGTTCTGGGGCTCGGCGGCGCTTGGCATGGGGGTCTTCCTCACCTACCTCATCCCGGAGACGCTGCTCTTCATTCCGCTCTTCAAGATCTTCGCCTGGGTGCAGGACACCCTCGGCATCGAGGTGATGAACCACTACTGGGTGCTGATGGTGATCTACCCGACGCTCACCGTGCCCTTCTGTACCTGGATCATGATCGGCTACTTCGCCAGCATCCCGAAGGAGCTCGACGAGGCGGCGCTCATCGATGGCGCCGGCTACCTGCAGATGCTCACCAAGATCTTCATCCCGGTGGCGCTGCCCGGCATCATCGCGGCCACGATCTTCGCCTTTACCGTCTCCTGGGCCGACTTCCTCTACCCGATGGCGTTCACCACGTCGGCCGACCAGCTCGTGCTGCCCGCGGGCATCGTCACCATCCTGATTCGCGGCGATGTCTACGCCTGGGGGCAGATCATGGCCGCGTGCCTGCTCGGCGCGCTGCCGCCGCTTCTCATCTATGCGTTCCTGATGGACTACTACATCGCCGGGCTGACCGCCGGCGCGACGAAAGGTTAGCCGCCCGATGGCCCAGGTAAACCTGCGCAAGCTGGTGAAGCACTACGACGAGACGCCCGCCGTGTGCGGCATCGATCTGGACATCGCCGACAAGGAGTTCGTGGTGCTGGTCGGCCCCTCGGGCTGCGGTAAGACGACCACGCTGCGCATGATCGCGGGACTCGAAGACATCACCGACGGCGAGATCGTCATCGGCGGCGACGTGGTGAACGACGTGCCGCCGAAGGACCGGGACATCGCCATGGTGTTCCAGAACTACGCCCTGTACCCGCACATGTCAGTGCACGAAAACATGAGCTTCGGCCTGCGGCTGAAGAAAGTGCCGAAGGACGAGATCAAGCGCCGCGTGGCGAGCGTCGCCACCATTCTCGGCCTCAACGAGCTTCTTGACCGCAAGCCCAAGCAGCTCTCCGGCGGCCAGCGGCAACGGGTCGCCATGGGCCGCGCCATCGTGCGCAACCCGAAAGTGTTCCTGTTCGACGAGCCGCTCTCGAACCTCGACGCCAAGCTGCGCGTGCACATGCGCACCGAGATCAAAAAGGTGCACCAGAAAGTGCGCACCACGACGGTGTACGTGACGCACGACCAGGTCGAGGCGATGACGCTCGCCGACCGCGTCGTGGTGATGAACGCCGGCCGCATCGAGCAGATCGGCACGCCGCACGAGCTCTACCATTCGCCGGCGACGCTGTTCGTCGCCGGCTTCATCGGCTCACCGGCGATGAACATGATGAAGTGCGGCCTCGAGGAGACCGCCGGCGCGCTGCAGCTCAAGATCGACGGCGCGATCGCGCTGCCCGTGCCGCAGGAGCGCGTCGCGCGCTACAAGCCGTATGTCGGCAAGCGAGAGCTCCTGCTCGGCCTGCGGCCGGAGCACGTCACGGACGTGCGCGGCGCGGCTCTGCCCGGCCAGGCGACGTTCGAGGTGCCGATCGAAGTGACCGAGCCGATGGGCATGGAGACGCTGGTCTTCTTCACGCTCAACGGCTCGGAGATCTGCGCGCGCACCGATCCGACCGCCGACATCCATCCCGGCAAGCGCGCGCAGCTGCTCGCCGATCTGCGCTACATGCATCTCATCGACGAGCAAAGCGGGCGTGTTCTCTAAGCTCGCAGCAGCGCTGCTCCTCGCGGTCGGCGTCGCCTACGCGGCGGACACCAAGCCGCCGGCAAAGATGGACGAGCCGATGGCCGGCAACATGAAGCGACCGGGCATGAAGCAGGGGGACGTGAAAAAGCAGGCGCAGAAGAAGCACCGCGCGATGAAACCGATGCTCGAGAAGGAAGAAAAGGAGATGACGCCGACGCGCAAATGAGCGCGCGTCGCTGCTACCGGCTTCGAGTAATCAGGGGCGCTTGAATTCGGCGCACATGCTCGGCGGCCCGACCCAGCTTTGGTCGACAACCCTGCCATTGTCGAACACCAGCGTGCGCTCGCAGCGCGCGGGCGGCTCGGGCGATCCGACCGGCATTCCGACGCCGACGCCGACTCCGGTCGCTCCGCCGCCGCCGATCCTCACGCCGCCCACGCCGATGCCGACGCTCGAACCCGGCTGTGCAGAGGACTCGGTGACCCAGGTGTGCCAGTCGCGGCCGTCGGCCGTCCTGGTGCTGCGGGTCGGAGCGCCCCAGGCGTGCAGCACGTCCTCATAGCTCGCGCCTTGCCAGGAGTTCCGCGCCTTGTCCACGTCTGCCGCGGTGGCGCAGGCGCCTAGCGCCAAGCCGAGCGCCATCGCCAGAAGGCTGTTGGTCGTCATGCCGCTAGAGTAAATGAATTTTCCCGGCGTATAGTG
>DASQIG010000470.1:0-7681 GCA_035631735.1 Burkholderiales bacterium
CCACAGCGCGAGCAGCGCGCGCTCGAGCCAGGTGGCGTTGTGGAACGCGATGCGGCCGCCGGGGGCCGGCTCCATCACGGTGAAAATGATTTCACCGTCGAGCGACGCGAGGAGGGCGTCCACCTCGGGCGCGGCGAGGTACATGAGCAGCCCCTCGGCGATGAACACGCTCGCCTCACGCGAGGCCGGCAGCGCCTGGCGCAGCGGCACCCGTGCCAGATCGGCGGCGACGAACTGCAGGTTGGCGGACGCGGCGATGGCGGCGCGCTTTACCGCCTGCGTCGCGGGATGGTCCACCTCGGTGAAGCGTACCGCCGGGAAGGGCGGAGCGAGGCGCGCGGCGAGCGTGTCGTAGCCGGCGCCGATGACGACGACCCGGCGGCAGCCACGCGCGATGGCGCCGCGCACCGCCCGCTCGATCCAGCGCTTGCGCAGCATGAAGTGCAGCATCAGGCCGGGGATCGTCGCGCGCTCGGCGGCCCGCGCGAGCCAGCGCAGCCGCGTCAGCAGGAGCTGCCGCGGTGTCAGGCAGCGCGCGCAGATGTCGGCAGCGCCGGGCGGGACGAACTGGGCGAAGCGCGCGTCGCCCGCAAGCAACACCGTGGCCGCGGCGATCAGCGCGGCGGTCGAGCTCGGCCGGTCGGCGCGCACGCCTTAGCCGAAAAACATTTTCTTGTAATGGCGGTACCAGTCGCTCTGAAAGAGCTCGGCCGGATCGTAGTTGCGCTTGAGCTTGAGGAATTGCTCGAACTGCGGAAACGCCGCCTCCACCTGCCGCTGCAGCGCGTAGCGGTGGTACGTCGGGTAGTAGCTGCCGCCGTGGCGCAGGCCGATGTCGATGAGCGCGCGGAATGCGTCCGCGGCGCGGATCAGGCCGGTGCTGGTGCGGTCGACGTGCAGGTTGAAGATCACGCAGGCATAGGGTTTTTTCGCCCAGGCGAGGAAGCTCTCGCGGTCCTGCTCGGTGAGCCGCACCGTGCCGTAGATGATCTCCGTCTTCGAGCGCAGCGCATAACTGCGCACCTCGGCCATGAATGCCTCGAGCGCGTCGCGCTCGCAGTAGATCTCGGTGATCACCTCGGTGCCGCGGCTGGGGGCGGCCGTGCGCTGGTCGATCGCGCGGTGATAGTTGTCCGGGTAGATCGACATCTGGTGCTCGTCGGACCAGTAGAGCTGGCCGTTGGTCGAGAGGTAGTAATCGGCGTAGCGCCGGAACGCGGCCGACTTGTCGGTGTGCGCGAGATAAAGGAGCTCCGTCCAGTCGCGTTCGCTGAGCTCGCGCTGCGTGGGCGCGATCGGGCGCTCTTCCGCGACCGGCCGGTAGCAGGAGAAGACGCCGCGGCGCAGGAAGTCGGGCGTGGCGTCGTCGATCGCGTACTGGAAGTCGCCGTAGAGAAAGCCGTCGCGGATGCGCTCGGCGAACGCCCCCGCGAGGCCCTCGACGGTGCGTACCTCGACCACGCGCTCGAGCAGCCGGCGCGGCACGAGGCGCAGCGTGACCGAGTAGATGATGCCGAAGAGGCCATAGCCGCCGATCGCAAGGCCGAAGAGCTCCGGGTTCTCGGTGCGGCTGCACTCGATCAGGCGCCCGTGGGCGTCGAGCAGCCTGATTGCCTCGACGTCGGAGATCATCGGCGGCAGCGTCAGGCCGCGGCCATGCGCGTTGGCGGCGAGGGAGCCACCCAGGGTGAGGCGATCGGCGCCGGTCTGCTTCTGGTTGAACGCCCACTTGCGCTCGGCCGGCTGGGCGGTCTTCAGCGCCTGGAGAAGCTCGGGCCACTCGATGCCCGCCTCGACCTCGATCAGGCCGCGCTCGGCGTCGAAGGAAAGCACTTTCGTCAGCTTGCGCGTATCGACCAGCACGCCGTCGGCGGCGAACGCCTGGGAGCCCATCGAATGGCGGCCGCCGGCGATGCAGAGCGCGCGCTTTTCGCGCGCCGCGAGCTTGAGCGCCGCGCGCACGCCATCCAGCGTCTCGGGCTGCACGATGCGGTAGACCCAGGTCGCCGAGAGCTGGCCGTGCACATCGTTGACCAGGATGCCTTCCGGCTTCTTGGCCGCTTTCTGGCTCCACGCAACGCCCGGCCACATCGCGCCCGCCGCAGCCAGGCGCAGGAACGCCCGCCGATTACCCATCGATCCTCCCGAGGTCCAGGCGCATTCTAAAATGCGCGCATGCAAGCCGACATCACCTACACGCGCGACACGGGCGAGAAGCTCGTGAACGAGACCTTCGGGCCGAACAACATCCGCCGGCGCACCAGCGGCACCGAGGAGCAGCGCCGGGTGGAGATCGCGAACGGCCGCGAGGCGCGCGACCTCGCGCTCGACGCAAACGGCTTCGTACTGGTCGAGCACCGCACGGCGGTGCGCGATTTTTTTGACCCGGAAGAGCTAAAGCGCGTGTACTACCCGGAGGTGGTCGCGCTGATCCGGCGCGTTGCGGGCGCCAGCCGGGTGGTCGTGTTCGACCACACACTGCGCTCCGGCAGCGAAGGCGAGCGGGAGGCGAAGCTCCTCCGCGAGCCCGTGCTTTCGGCGCACAACGACTATACCGAATGGTCAGGACCGCAGCGCGTGCGCGACCTCATGGGCGCGCAAGCCGAGGAGCTGCTGAACCGGCGGTTCGCGATCGTCCAGGTCTGGCGCGCCGCTTACGCAAATGCGGCGGACCCGATCCGCTCGAACCCGCTCGCCATGGCCGATGCGAGGAGCGTCGCGCCGGACGATCTCCTGGTGGCGGAGCGCCGCTATCCCAACCGGGTGGGGCAGACCTATCGGCTGAAATACAGCCCGCGCCACCGCTGGTTCTACTTCCCCGAGATGCGCCGCGACGAGGCGATCGTGTTCAAGGTGTACGACTCGGCCAAAGACGGCCGCGCGCGCTTCACCCCGCACACCTCGTTCGACGATCCGGCGACGCCGCCCGGCGCGCCGCCGCGGCAAAGCATCGAAGCACGCGCCCTGGCTTTCTTTTAATTGGGGACGGACCCTATTTTTCTCATTTGAGCGGTCGTTCCGGCTTCTTCGCGAGCACGAAGAAGAGCGAGCCCAGGCCCGCCAGCAGCGCGAGGATGGTGAAGCCGGCGCGGTAGTTGCCGGTGAGATCAGCGAGCGCGCCGGCGATCATCGGCCCGCCGACCTGGCCGACCACCACGATCATGAGCGACAGGCCGAGGATCATGCCGATGGCGCTGCGGCCGAAGTAATCGGCGCGCAGGGCCTGCATGAACGGGCCGCGCAGGCCCCAAGCCGCGCCGTGCAGCACCGCAAAGGCGAGCACCATCGCCGCGTTGAGCGCGTAGGTGAGCAGCAGCAGGCCGGTCATGTGCATCAGCATGCAGCAGGCCGCGATCAGCCGCTTCTCGTAGCGATCGCCGATCCACCAGCCAATGCACACGCCGCCGATCTGGGAAAGCGTGAGCAGCGTGTAGACGAAGGACGCCTGCTCGAGCGTGTAGCCGAGGCCCTGCTTCATGTGGGTGATCGAGTGCACGCTCACCGCGTGCACCACGAAGAGCGCGAAGCCATGGCCGAGCGAGAGCAGCCAGAAGGCGCTGGTGCGCAGCGCTTCGCTGGCGGTGAAATCGCGCCGCGGATCGGGCGCGGCTGCGTTCCCCGCCGCGGCGGGCGCTGCCGGCGGCAGCCCGTCCACGGTGTAGCCGTAGTCCTCCGGCCGCCGCTTGATCACCATGGCGATCGGCAAGCCGACGACGACCGCAATGATGCCGGAGGCGAACGCGGTGATGCGCCAGCCGTGCGTCGAGAGGGACCACGCGACAGCGGGCACCGAGATGCCGCCGAGCGCGAGCCCGATCGACATGGACGAAAGCGCGCGCGCCCGCCAGCGCTCGAACCAGTGGATCAGGGCGACGTTGATCGGGAAAAGGCCGCAGCAGCTCGCGCCCACTGCGATGACGAGGAAGGCGCCGTAGAACGCAAGCAAGCTGTCAGTTTGGCTGAGGAGCATCAGCCCGCAGCCGAAGACGACGATGCCGAAGCGGATGATGCCCTGCGGGCCGAAGCGGTCGATGAGCCAGCCGAGCAGCGGGCCGAGGATCGCCGCCTCCAGCTGCTGGAGTGCCGCGGCGCCCGAGAGCGCGGTCTTGCTCCAGCCGCGCTCGGCCTGCAGCACGGCGACGTAGGCGCCGAACGATTGCGTCATGAGGCCCGCCAGCAGGAACTGCAGGCTGGCGCCGGCCCCGACCATGTACCAGCCGTAGAACAAACGCTTAGAATGCGCGGCCTGCAAGGAGCCTTCCCCCATGACCATTTCAATGTATCAGGCTTGCGCGCCGCGCTTCGTCAACCTGCTGCGCAACCTCTCCACGCTGATCGAGAAAGCCGATGCCCACTGCGCGGCGAAGAAGATCGATCCTGCTGCGCTCACCACCTTCCGGCTCTATCCGGACATGTTCCCGTTCACGCGCCAGGTGCAGATCGCCTGCGACACGGCGAAGGGCGCGGTGGCGCGGCTCGCGGGCGTCGAGATCCCGAAGCACGAGGACATCGAGCAGACCTTCGCCGAGCTGAAGAGCCGCATCGCCAAGACCATCGACTTCATCGAGTCGATGAAGCCCGAGCGCATCGACGGCTCGGAGGAGAAGGAGATCGTGCTGCCGATGCGCAGCGGCGAGCGCCGCTACAAGGGCATGCAGTACCTGCTCGGGTTCGCGTACCCGAACTTCTATTTCCACGTCACGACGGCGTACAACATCCTGCGCCACAACGGCGTCGAGATCGGCAAGGCCGACTTCATCGGCAAACCGTAATTCCGATCCAGGGTCGCAATTCAGCGGCCGAATCGTTCCCACGCAAGCGGGAACCCATGATTTTTTGAAGAAGACTCTGGACCCCCGCTTTCGCGGGGGAGACACTTCCTAATTGCGACCCTGGATCGGAATTATTGGTTGAAAGGCGCGCCGAGGCGCGCGCACTGCTCGCGCGCATAGCGCGCACCGATGATATTGAAGTCGTCCGGGCCGCCGTTGACGGCGACGATCTTCTCGTTGCGCATGACGAAGCTCATCGGGTAGAAGCCGTCGTAGGCACCCTGCTTGTTCTTGTCGTTCACCCAGACGCACACGCCCCAGCCGTACTGCTCGCCGCGCACCGGCGTGCCACGCTGGTAGAGCTGCTTCGGCTCGTTGCGGAATTCGACGACGGCTTCCTTGGGATCGGTGAGGCGCAGGCTGAGATAGCTCTTGATCTCGTCCTGGTAGTTCACCGGCGCCGGGCCGTAGTCGGCGGTCGCCATCTCCTCTTTGGTCACCGTCGTGTCGCACGCGGCGACGGCAAGCGCAAGCGCAACGGGCAGCCAGCGTTTCATCGTGATTCCTCCTACAGGACGAACGTCAGGATTTTTTCTGGAGGTTGAGGATGCCCGACAGATCGACTTCGTCGATCTTCACGCCCGCCTTCCTGCGCGCCTCGTTCTCGGCCTTCCTGCGCGGCGTCTCGCTGGTCGCTTCCTCGAAGGCATCGGCGAGCTTGAAGCTGAAGGCGGCGAGCGCCTTCGGGTCGGGCTTGCGCTGGTCGCTGCCGGCGAGCGTGCCGTAGACGCGCGCGGCGAGGCTGACGAAGATGCGCTCGGCGAGCTCGACGTACGGATCCTTCGCCGGCGGCGGGCCGCTTGCTTTGGCGGGGGCGTCGGAGGCGCTCATGGGGCGAGTCTACTCCTAACTTGCTCCTCGTCCTCGGCCAGCGAGCGCGCCAGCTGATCGCGCAGCTCGTTCGATACCGTGACGTGCGCATCGGGCTCGTTCTTGTGCACGGCGTAGAGCTTTGCCTGCACCACGTGGTCGTGCTCGGCGAAGGCCTGTGCCGCGCGGCTCGCCCGCGCCGGGTCCTGCGTCACTACCGCGAGCGCCGTCTCGCCGAGCTTGATGGCGGCGAGCCAGGTCTCGCGCTCGAGCATCTCGACGCCCAGGTCCCGCAGCTCGAACATGTGTCGCATGTCGTAGGCGCGTGCGATGAGCTGCAGGCGCGGGAAGTGGCTGCGCGCGATGCGCGCGAGCTGCGTGACCGCGTCGCGATCGTCGAGCGCGATGACCAGGAGGTCGGCGCTCGCCGCGCCGGCGGCGTGCAGCAGGTCAAGGCGCGTGGCATCGCCGTAGAACACGCGAAAGCCGAACTGGCGCGACTGCTCGACGTGATCCGGATCATCGTCGAGCACGGTCGGCTGGTAGCCGCTCGCGTTGAGCAGGCGCGCCACGACCTGGCCGACGCGGCCGAGCCCGGCGACGATCACCTTGCTCGGCTGCGGCAGCTCCGGCTCGCGCACGGGTAGCACCGCGAAGCGCGGCGCGATGAAGCGGTCATGCGCGAGGAGCAAAAACGGCGTCGCGATCATCGACAGCGCCACCGCGAGCGTGATCGCCTGCGCGGTGGCCTCGGGCAGCGCGCCGTTGGCCGCGCTCAAGCCCAGGATCACGAAGGCGAACTCGCCGCCCTGCGCGAGGAGCAGGATGAAGAGCGGGCGCTCGGCGACCGGCAGCCGCACGAGGTGGGCGATGAGGAAGAGTATCGCGCCTTTCAACGCGAACAGTCCGGCGATCAGGCCGACCACGATCCACGGATGGCGCAGCAGCACCGTGAAGTCGACGCTCATGCCGACCGAGATGAAGAACAGGCCCAGCAGCACGCCCTTGAACGGCTCGATCGCCGCCTGGATCTCGTGGCGGTATTCCGACTCGGCGAGGAGCACGCCCGCGACGAAGGCGCCCAGCGCCATCGACAGGCCTGCGGCTTCGAAGAGCAGCGCGATGCCGAGCACCAGCAGCAGCGCGAAGGCGGTAAAAATTTCACGCAGCCGCGTACGGGCGATGTGGCGGAACACCGGCCGCGCCAGGAAGTGGCCGAGCACCAGCGTGCCGACGATCGCCGCCATGGCGAAGCCGAGCCCCTGCCAGCTGAATCCCGACCAGCCGCCCGCCGTGCCCAGCAGCGGCAGTATCGCGAGCATCGGGATCACAGCGAGATCCTGGAACAGCAGGATGGCGAAGCCCGCCTGCCCCCCCTGCGTGGCGAGCGCGCCGCGCTCGGTGAGCGGTTGCAGCGCGAGCGCGGTGGAGGAAAGCGAGAGCGCCATGCCGGCGATCAGCGCGACGCGCATGTCGAGGCCACTGGCCAGCGCGGCGGCGGCAATGACGGCGATCGAGCCCAGCACCTGGGAAAGTCCCAGCCCGAGCAGGCGCGTGCGCATGTGCCAGAGCCGCTGCGGCTCGAGTTCCAGGCCGATCAGGAAGAGCAGGAACACCACGCCCAGCTCGGCAAACGCATTGATCGCCTCGGGCTGGCCGACGAGCTTGAAGCCCCAGGGCCCGATGGCGATGCCGGCGAGCAGGTAGCCCGCCACCGAGCCGAGGCCCAGGCGGTGGGCGGCCATGACCGCCAGCACGGCGGCGGTGAAATAGATCGCCGCCTGCGCGAGGAAGACGTGGCCGTGCTCCATACAGGCAGTATAGTTGGAGGCGGCAGGGAGTCATGCGCAGTATCGAAGCGCGCGTCCTCGAGCGCATCGAGGCCGTTTTCGCGCGCTGCCCGGAACTATTTCGCTTCAGCGTGCGCGACCGCAGCGGGTTGCCCGATCACATCGATCCGACCACCCTCGAGGGCGAGCTCTTCATCTTCGAGATCGCGCTCGCACCGCGCCTGGGCCAGGCGCAGTACGACGAGGTCT
>DASQIG010000471.1:0-2950 GCA_035631735.1 Burkholderiales bacterium
GGGCAGATCGCGTTCACCGTGATGCCGTGCTGGCCCCATTCGGCGGCGAGCGCGCGCGTGAAGTTGACGAGGCCGCCCTTGGTTGCGTTGTACGCGATGGTGCGCACGATGCGCGGATCCTGGCCCATCAGGCCGGCGATCGACGCGACGTTGATGATGCGTCCCCAACGCGCCGGGATCATCGACTTGCGCCCGATATGCTGGGTGAGGACGAACACCGCGGTGAGGTTGAGGTTGACGAGCTTGTCCCACGCCTCGAGCGGGTGCTCCTCGGCCGGCGCGCCCCAGGTGGCGCCGGCGTTGTTGACCAGGATCTCGATGCGCCCAAACTTCGCGAGCACGGCATCGGCCAGCGGCACGATCGCGTCGCGCTTGCCGAGGTCGCCGGCATAGGCATGCGCGTCGATGCCGGCGCGCTTCAAATGCGCGATCGCCTCGTCGAGCTCCTGCTGCTTGCGCGCGGTGATCGCCACTTTCGCGCCCATCTCGCCGAGCGCTTCGGCGATCTGCAGGCCGAGGCCGCGCGAGCCGCCCGTGACGAGCGCGTGTTTGCCGCCGAGCTCGAGGAGCTGCCGGACGTTCATGGCGGCAATGCTAATAGAATTCCCCCGTCTCATGACTACGCTCGTCATGTTCTCCGGCGGCCTCGACAGCACCGCGATGCTCGTCAAGCTGCTCACCGATACCGATGAGGACCTCCGCGTGCACCACATTCGCATGGCAAACCGTGAGCAGCGCGCGGAGGCCGAGCAGGCGGCGGTGGAGCGCATCGTCGCCTGGTGCCGCGACCGCTACCGGCCGTTCCGCTATTCGGAGTCGGCGCTCGATTTCCACGAGCTGGAGGCGATCCCGATTGATTACTTGTGCGTGGCGTTCGTCGCCTGCCAGGTGGCGATCGACACGCCGGGCTGCAATCGCATCGCGGTGGCGGCGCTCGCGCGCGACACCGACATCGAGAACCGCGCGGCACGCCAGCGCCGCGTGTTCGACGCGCTCTACGAGTGCTATCGCGCGCGCAAGCTCGGCGAGCCCGAGGTGCAGTGGGTCTACCCGGTCTACCGCGCGACCAAGCGCGAGCTCGCCGCCGTGCTGCCGCGCGAGCTGCTCGAGATGACCTGGTCGTGCCGCCGGCCGGCGCGCACCGGGGAAGGTTTCCGGCCCTGCGGCGCCTGCAAGGCCTGTCTTGCCCGGGCGGAAATTTGACCGCAGAATTGCCGTTCCTAAGGGAGGGGAGACCCGGTATGCGAGCGAGCCGCAAGGATGGTCGCATACTCATCTACAGCCACGACACTTTCGGACTCGGCCACCTGCGCCGCTGTCGGGCGATCGCGCACGCGCTGGTCGAGCGCTACAAGCAGCTCTCGGTCCTGATCCTCTCCGGCTCGCCGATCATCGGCAGCTTCGACTTCCGCGCCCGCGTCGACTTCGTGCGCGTGCCCGGCGTCATCAAGCTGCGTAACGGCGACTACACGCCGCTCAACCTGCACCTCGACATCGGCGAGACGCTGTCGATGCGCGCCTCGATCATCCAGCACACCGCCGAAATTTTCGACCCCGACTTGTTCATCGTCGACAAGGAGCCGGTGGGACTGAGAGGCGAGGTGCTGCCCACGCTGAAAGCGCTCAAGCGCCGCGGCACGCGCCTCGTGCTCGGGCTGCGCGACGTGATGGACGAGCCGCGCCTCCTCGAGCCGGAATGGCAGCGCAAGAAAGCGGGGCCCGCGCTGCGCGAGCTCTACGACGAGATCTGGGTGTACGGGCTGTCGCAGATCTGCGATCCGCTGGAGGGCATCGCGCTACCGCCGCGCGTGCGCCAGAAGATGGTGTACACCGGTTATCTCCATCGCGAGGTGCCGCATCACGGCACGCCGACGCTGCTGCCGGAGAGCACGCAGCGCCCGTACCTTCTCGTCACCACCGGCGGCGGCGGCGACGGCGAGGGGCTGATCGAGTGGGTGCTGCGCGCCTACGAGCACGATCCGCTGCTGCCTTACCCGGCGCTGCTCGTGCTCGGGCCTTTCATGGCGGCGGAGCGCCAGGCGGAGTTCATGGAGCGCGCCTCGCGATTGAAGCGCGTCAACGCCATCACCTTCCACAAGCAGTTCGAGTCGCTGGTAGCGCGCGCCGCCGGCGTCGTGGCGATGGGCGGCTACAACACCTTCTGCGAGGTGATCTCGCTCGACAAGCGCGCGCTCATCGTGCCGCGCACCGCGCCGCGCCTCGAGCAGTACATCCGCGCCTCGCGCGCGGCGAAGCTCGGCCTGGTGGCGATGCTGAAGGACGACGGCACTTATGATCCCGCCGTCATGGCTGCGGCGCTGCGCGCGCTGCCGCGGCAGCACCGGCCGTCGGAGGTCATCGTGCCGGGCTTGCTCGAAGGCCTGCCGAACGTCTCGCGTCTGGTCGCGCCGTGGATCGAACCGGGGGAGGAAGCGCCTGCCGTCCAGGCGCTCACGCGCATCGGTGAACCCTTTGCGCGTCGCGTTCGTAGTTAAGGGCTATCCGCGCCTCTCGGAGGCGTTCATCGCGCAAGAGATCGCCGCGCTCGAGCGCCGCGGCCTCGACATCCTCATCGTGTCGCTGCGCCGTCGCACCGATGATCGGCTGCATGCCGTACACCGGGAAATCCGCGCTGCTGTCCATTACCTGCCCGAGTATCTCTACCGCGAGCCGCTGCGCGTGCTGCGCGCCTGGCGCGCGGTCCGAAAGCTGGCCACCTACAGGAATGCAAGGGCCATCTGGCTGCGGGATTTGTTGCGCGATCCGACGCCGAACCGCATTCGCCGCTTCGGCCAGGCGCTGGCGCTCGCGGCCGAGCTGCCGCGCGATGTCGGCCGGCTGCACGCGCACTTCCTGCATACGCCGGCATCGGTCGCGCGGTACGCGGCGATCCTGCGCGGGCTGCCGTGGAGCGGCTCGGCGCACGCCAAGGACATCTGGACGACGCCCG
>DASQIG010000472.1:0-2830 GCA_035631735.1 Burkholderiales bacterium
ATTCGGCGCCACGATGCGCTGGCGGAAGCTGAAGACGTTGGGGTCGTCGCGCCGCACGAACGCTTGAACCCAGTGGTGGTTCGGCGCGCCGAAAGTCTCGACACGCGTGAAGTTCTCGAGCTGCGGCGTGGCGGCGGCGCCGCGCACGCGGCGAAAGCCAAGCGGCTTGTCGATGCGGAAGAAATGGCTGTCGCCGTGCACCAGCACCACGGGCTTGCGATAGGCAATCGCTTCCTGCTCCAGCGCTGCGCGCAGCTCCGTGAAGCCGCTCGGTTCCTTCGGCCCGCCGCCCGGAAACGGCGGGAAATCGGGAAAGATGTTCGCCTGCTGGATGATCATGATCGCGCGGCTGGCGCGCGCGGCGGCGAAGCCTTCGCGCAGCCACGCGATATCGGCCGCATTGCGCGCGGCGTACTCGGCGTCGCCTTCGGGCGTGCGAGCGCGGTTGTTGTTGCTGCCGACAACGTGCAGCGTGATGAACGTGACGTCGCCATAGGTCCAGCGCGCGTTCTCCGGATAACCGGCTTGCCGCACGAGCGGCAAGGTGCGCTGGCCCAGGCTCTCGGTCGTGCGAAAGAACGTGGCGCGCAGCGCCGTGAGCCGCTCGAGCGGCTCATAGCCCGGTGCGCCCTCGGCGGCGTGGCAGTCGGTCCACTCGTTGTCGCCCGGCGTGTAGACGAGCGGATGCACCGAGCGTTGGAACTGCGCGAGCCGGCGCGCCCACAGCTCGTTCGTGCAAGAGCCGTTCGACGGCGAGCCGAGGTCGCCGTCGTGCACGACGAAGGCGAGCGGCTCCGCGTTGATCTCGCGCAGCACGTTCTCCACCAGCGGTTCCTCCGCCGGCGTGTAGCCGAGATCGCCGATCAGCGCGAACGAGAAGTCGGCGCCGGGCGAGCTCGCGCAACCAGCGATCAGCAGCGCCAGAGCGGTAACGGTAAGGCGCACGCCTATTCGAACCTGAGGTTGGCTTCGCGCACGACCTGCCGCGTGTTCGCGAGTGCGTCGGCGACGACCTTGCGGTAGGCCTCGGGCGAGTTGCCCACCGGCGTGGAGGCGGCGGCGTCGAGGCGCTTCACCACCTCGGGGTGCTTGAGCGTCGCGACGAGCGCCGCATGAGCGCGCGACACGACATCGGCAGGCAGGCGCGCAGGGCCAATCAAGCCGAACCAGGAGGGATCGTTGACCAGCGGATGGCCGGCCTCGGCGAAGGTCGGCACGTCGGGCAGGCTCGCGACGCGCGTCCCGGCGCCGACGGCGAGCGCGCGCAGCTTGCCGGACTGGATATGCGGCAGCGAGGAGGGCAGGTTGTCGAACAGCACCTGCACCTGGCCGGCGAGCGCGTCGTTGAGCGCGGGACCGGCGCCGCGATAAGGGACATGCGTAATGTCGACCTTCGCCGAGTACTTGAATGTCTCGCCGAGCAGGTGGCCGAGGCTGCCGACGCCCGGCGTGCCGAAGTTGAGCTTGCCGGGATGCTGCCTGGCGTAGGCGATCAGCTCGGCGAGGCTGCGCGCCGGCACCGAGGGATGCACCGAGACGACGTTCGGCACCGAGGCGATCTCGCTCACGAAGCTGAAGTCGGCGAGCGGGTCGTAGCGCAGGTCGCGATGCACGATCGGGTTCACGACGTGCGTCGAGACGGTGGCGATGCCGAGCGTGTAGCCGTCGGGCGCGGCGTCCGCGATGGCCTTGGCGCCGATCGCGCCCCCTGCGCCGCCGCGGTTGTCGACCACCAGCGGCTGGCCGAGTTCGCGCGCCATGCCGTCGGCGGCGATGCGCCCGATGATGTCGGTGGAGCCCCCGGGCGGGAATGGCACGATGAGGGTAATCGGCTTCGCCGGGTACGACTGGGCGGGCGCGAGCAGCGGCGAGCAGCACAGCGCGAGGAGTGCGAGCAGTCTTGTCATCGTTTCGGCGATTGACCCGCGGGCGCAAATGGTGCGAGATTTCCCGCCCGAGGTAAAGCGAGGAGCGGCTCATGTTCCTGGTCTCGGTCGAGTGGCTCGACGAAGCGAAGACGCGCGCGCGTTTCAGCCTGCCCGGGCGCGAGGAGTGGCGCGCCGAGCATATCGATGCGCTGATGCACGCGCTCGCGGAGATCCGCGAGGAGATGAACCCGGCGGTGGCGCAGGAGCCGCCGCGGCTGCAGGAGCTGCAGCCGCTGCACGACCCGCGCTATGCGAGCGAGCTGCACCAGTTCTCGGGCGGCACGCTCATCTCTTTCCGCCATCCGTCGCTCGGCTGGCTGCCGTTCCTGCTGCCGAGCCTGCAACGGCGCACGCTCGTCGAGTCGCTCGGCGAGCAGGAAGCGGCCTGGACCGAGATCCGGGTGCCGCGCTCACGCTAGGGAATCTCTGAACAAGCGGCCAGCCGTCGTTCCCGCGCAAGCGGGAACCCAGGATTTTCAAGAAAAAAACTGGGCCCCCGTTTTCGCGGGGGCGACTTATTCAGAGGCGGTGACTTATTCAGAGGCGCCCTAGCTGGGCGCGCTCGGCAGCATCGCGGTGCTGCTCTTCGCCGGCTGGGCGGCACTCAGCCCGGAGCCGATGGCATGGAGCTACATCGCCGTGGTGGCGATCTTCGAGCTCTGGCTTGCGCGCCGTGTGACGCCGGCCGGCTCCGGCGCCGTGGCGCCGGGCGAGGCGCCCTACCACTTCAGCGACGAAGAGGCCGCGCTCGTGCAGCGCTACCGCTTCTACTTCACCTATCCGGCGCTGGCGCGCGACTGCTCGTCCATCCTGGCCGCCATCGGCCTCACCGCGCTCGGGCTCGCGCCCTGGCTCACCTACAAGCGCGTGCTGCTGCCGGCGCTGCTGATCGGCGTCAACCT
>DASQIG010000473.1:0-2360 GCA_035631735.1 Burkholderiales bacterium
CGCATCGCGCGCATCGCCGAGGCGGCGGGCGCGCGGATGCTCGCCATCCATGGCCGCACGCGCGCCTGCATGTTCGAGG
This sequence comes from Burkholderiales bacterium, assembly GCA_035631735.1. Taxonomy (GTDB): domain Bacteria; phylum Pseudomonadota; class Gammaproteobacteria; order Burkholderiales; family SG8-39; genus SCGC-AG-212-J23. The sequence goes on from DASQIG010000473.1 coordinate 80, forward strand.
GGCGCGCCGAGTACGACACGATCGCCGAGGTGAAGTCGCGCATCCGCATCCCGGTAATCGCCAACGGCGACATCGCTACGCCCGAAGACGCGCGCCGGGCGCTCGAGCTGACGGGTGCCGACGGCATCATGATCGGCCGCGCGGCGCAGGGCCGGCCGTGGCTGTTTCGCCAGATCACGCACTACCTCGCGACCGGGGAGCTCTTGCCCGCGCCGCGGCCGCGCGAAATCGGCGAGCTGCTCGTCGAGCATCTCGACGGGCTATACGATCTGTACGGCGACGAGCAGGGCACGCGCGTCGCGCGCAAGCATATTGGCTGGACGGTAAGGGAGCTGCCGGGGGGAGAGGGCCTGCGGGCCGCCGTCAACGGCATGACGGTGGCGCACGCGCAGCGCGCTGCAGTGAACGACTATTTCGAGAGACTTGCCGCATGAACCGCGGGAACGAGCTGCATGAAGCCGTCAAGCGCTCGCTCGAGCGCTACTTCAAGGACATGGACGGGGAGAAACCCACCGCGATCTACGACATGGTGCTGAGGAACATCGAGCGGCCGATGATCGAGACGGTGCTCGGCCACGCCGAGGGCAACCAGTCGCGCGCCGCCGAGATGCTCGGCATCAACCGCAACACGCTGCGCAAGAAAATGCAGCAGCTGCGGATCAAGGGATAGTGCAGCGCGTCCGCCGGGCGCTCGTCAGCGTCTCGGACAAGGCGGGCGTGGTCGAATTCGCGCACGGGCTCGCGGCGTGCGGCTTCAGCATCCTCTCCACCGGCGGCACTGCCGCGCTCCTCGCACGCGAAGGCATCGCCGTCACCGAAGTCTCCGCATACACCGGCCTCCCCGAGATGCTCGATGGGCGGGTGAAGACGCTCCACCCGCGCATCCATGCGGGACTCCTCGCCCGCCAGGACGACGCCAAGCACCGGGCCGCGCTCGCCCAGGCCGGTATGGAGCCGATCGAGATCCTCGCCGTCAACCTTTATCCCTTCCAGGCAACGGTAGCGCGCGAGGACTGCACGCTCGAGGAAGCCGTGGAAAACATCGATATCGGCGGGCCGGCGATGCTGCGCGCCGCGGCCAAGAACTACGGCTCGGTGGCCGCGATCGTCGATCCCACCGATTACCCGCGGGTGCTGGAGGAGCTGCGCAGCAAAGGCGCCGTGTCGGCCGAGACGCGCTTCGCGCTCGCGCGCAAGGCCTTCGCGCATACCGCGGCCTACGACGGCGCGGTCACCGACTACCTCACGTCGCTCGACGGCGAGCGGCGCGCGGAGTACCCGGACGTGCTGACGCTGCAGTTTCGCAAGCTCCAGGACCTGCGCTACGGCGAGAACCCGCACCAGAGCGCCGCCTTCTACCGCGATGCGCGGCCGGTGGCGGGCGCGCTCGCCAACTATCGCCAGGTGCAGGGCAAGGAGCTCTCGTACAACAACCTCGCCGACGCGGACGCCGCCTGGGAATGCGTCAAGCAGTTCGAGGAGCCGGCCTGCGTCATCGTCAAGCACGCGAACCCGTGCGGCGCCGCCGTGGCTGCCACGCTGCAGGCGGCCTATGAGCGGGCGTTCGCTACCGATCCGGTGTCGGCGTTCGGCGGCATCATCGGCTTCAATCGCGCGCTCGACGCGGCCACGGCGCAGGCGCTGACGCAGCAGTTCGCCGAAGTGATCATCGCGCCGCGCGCGGCGCCCGATGCCCTGCAGGTTTTGGCAACCAAGGCGAACCTGCGCATCCTCGAAGTGCCGCTCGCGCGCGAGCACCAGGCGCACGACTACAAGCGCATCGGCGGCGGGCTGCTGGTGCAGAGCGCCGACAGCCGCATGGTCGAGCGCCGCGAATTGCGGGTCGTGACTCGCAAGCAGCCGAGCGAGGCGCAATGGGCCGATCTCGCCTTCGCCTGGCGCGTCGCCAAGTTCGTGAAGTCCAATGCGATCGTCTTCGCCGCCGGCCGCGCCACGCTCGGCATCGGCGCGGGCCAGATGAGCCGCGTCGACAGCGTGCGCATCGCCGCGCTGAAGGCTGGCGCCGCACAGCTCTCGCTGCGCGGCGCGGCAGTCGCGTCGGACGCCTTTTTCCCGTTCCGCGATGGCGTCGACGCGCTTGCCGAGGCGGGCGCCGCGGCGGTGATACAGCCCGGCGGCAGCGTGCGCGATAAAGAGGTAATCGCCGCGGCCGACGAGCACGGCATCGCCATGGTGTTCACTGGCGTGCGCCACTTCCGGCATTAATGAAGCTGCTCGTGGTCGGCGGCGGGGGACGCGAGCACGCGCTCGCGTGGAAGCT
>DASQIG010000474.1:0-3348 GCA_035631735.1 Burkholderiales bacterium
CGCCGACACCGAGCGGTTTGACCGCTACGCGCCGCTGCGCCACGTCAAGAAGTGGAAGTCACCCGCGCTCATCATCCACGGCGAGAAGGACTACCGCTGCCCGGTGAGCGAAGGACTCAACCTGTTCGAGGCGCTGCAATATCACGGCGTGCCGAGCGAGCTGCTCGTCTTCCCGGACGAGAACCACTGGATCCTGAAGCCGCGCAACATCGTCGTCTGGTATCGCGCCGTGCTGGAATTCATCGGCCGGCACCTCAACGCAGCAGAAGCTCCGCGCCCAGCGCCGAGCGCTGGTACGCGCGCCACGGCTCACGCGGCGAGTCGCGGCAGGCGCCGAACTGGAAAGGCGTGACCTCGCGCCCCGGCGTGACGAAGCGCAGGTCGACGAACCAGACGCAGTTGCCGCCGTCGCTCGTGCCGTCGAACGCCGGCTCGGCGGCGAACCAGCGGAAGAAGCCAAGCGCCGGCGACTGCCACGCGTCGCGGATGCGCTCCTGCCCGACTTCGCCGTAGCGGCTGCGCTCGACCCAGATCGCCTGCTCGAGCGGCAGGTACGGCGAATCGATGCGCGCGATGAAGCCGTCGCCCGGCTGGTAGCGGCGCGGCTGGCGGCGCACGAGGTTGATGTGCGCAACGCGATGGCGCTCGTCGTCGCTCACGAACACCGTCCAGTTGAACGATGACACCGGGCGCGGCTGCGCGTCCACGCGCGCAGCGCCGAGGCCATGCGCATCGGCGTATTCGCGCGCGAACTCGAGCGCGTGCTGGCGCTGCACGAACTGGAAGCCGACGTAGCCTGCCAGCACCGCGAGCGCCGCGATGGCCGGCAGGCGCGAGCGCCAGGCGACGGCGCAGGCGATGAGCCCGGCGACGATGATGCCGCTGAACCAGAGATCGATGATGAACGTCGTGCCGATCGCTGCGCGCCAGTCGGAGAACGGCGCGAGCACCTGCGTGCCGAAGCTCGTGATGACATCGCACACGATGTGCAGGCCGATCGCCGCGGCGCTGACGGCGTACAACGCGCGCCAGCCGCCCGGCTGGCGCAGCAGCTTCGCCAGCACCCACGCGACGCCCACCGCCCAGAGCGGCATCAGCACCAGCGAATGCGTGACGCCGCGGTGATTCAGCAGGTACTCGACCGGCCCGGCGAGACCCGCAACGAAATCGAGATCCGGCGCCGCGCAGGCGAAGAAGCCGGCGGCAACCAGGCGGGGAATCGCGCGCGGCGCAGCCGCCGGCGCCATCGCGCGGGCGAGCAGCGCGCCCGACAGTGCGTGCGTCAGGGTGTCAATTGCGACCCTGGATCGGAATTCAGGCGGCGCGCTTCTTGCGCTGTGCGTCCTTGACGTGCATCTGCGCGTAGGCGCCGTGCGCGGCCGCTTCGGCGTCGCCGACGTGCACCGCGAGGCCCATGTCGGAGAGCACCGAGCCGAGCGCCGAGAGGCAGAGCATGACGTTGTCCGGGCGGCAGCTATAGCCCATCAGGCCGAAGCGCCAGATCTTGCCCTTCAAGGGGCCGAGGCCGGCGCCGATCTCGAGACCGAACTCGTTGAGCAGCGTGCGGCGCACTTCTTCCTCGTTCACGCCTTCCGGGCACAGCACCGCGTTCATCTGCGGCAGCTGGTTCTTCTCGGCGACCAGGAACCTCAGGCCCATCGCCTCCAGCCCGGCCTTCAGCGCCAGGTGATGGCGCGTGTGGCGCGCCCACGAGTTCTCCAGGCCTTCCTCGCGGATCAGGAGCAGCGCCTCGTGCAGCGCGAACAGCGAATTGGTCGGCGCGGTATGGTGGTAGGTGCGCGTCGTCGCGTTCCAATAGCCCAGCAGCAGGTTCATGTCCATGAACCAGCTATGGATCTTGTCCTTGCGGTTCTTCACCTGCTCGACCACGCGCTCGGAGAACGACACGGGTGAAAGCCCCGGCGTGCACGAGAGGCACTTCTGGCTCGCGGAGTAGATGGCGTCGATTTCCCATTCGTCGACCTTCACCGGCGAGCCGGCGAGTGACGTGACCGCATCGACGATCACCAGCGCGCCGTGCTTGTGCGCGATCTGGGTGAGGACCTTGGCGTCCGACTGGCAGCCGGTCGAGGTTTCCGCGTGGACGAACGCGACCAGCTTGGCGTCCTTGTGCTTCTTGAGCGCGTCCTCGAGCTTCTGCGGATCGACGGGCTCGCCCCACTTGTCCTCGACCACCACGGGATTGCCGCCGCAGCGCACCGCGTTCTCCAGCATGCGCCCGCCGAAGACGCCGTTCTGGCACACGATCACCTTGTCGCCCGGCGCGACGAGGTTCACGAAGCAGTACTCCATGCCGACCGAGCCCGGGCCCGAGAGCGGGAAGGTGAGCGCGTTCTTCGTCTGGTAGACGTAGCGCAGGAGCGATTTCAGCTCCTCCATCATCTCGACGAAGATCGGATCGAGATAGCCGATGGCCGGCTGGCTCATCGTGGTCAGCACGCGTGGATGGATCTCGGTCGGGCCGGGGCCCATCAGCGTGCGCTGCGGCGGATGGAAGGACTGGATGCGCTTGGTCGGCGCGTACTGGCTCATGGGATCGCTCTCCGTCAGGCCGAAGGGAAGGTGCTCGGGGCGCGATTTCACGCGCACCGGATTCTTGGCGCTCGCCTCGTTGATGATCTCGAGCGCGCTGATGCGGCCCTGCGTGATGCGCTCGACCTCGCCCGCCCAGCGGGCCGGCACATAGCCGGTCTTCACCCAGTTGTGCACCACGGCGCGGTCGAGCTGGAAGGCGCGCGCGACGTCCGCCTGGCTGCCGAAGATCTCGACCAGGCGTTCGGCGCTGTTCATGGACGGGGAGATTAACGTGTCAAACTGAAGTTGACAACGCCAGCTTCGAAACGGCCTGTAGGCGTAACATCCCGCCGCATGGACGAGCCCACCATTCCCATCCGGCCGCTCGCCGACACGAAGCCGGCCGCCAAGCCCGAGCCGGCGCCCAAGGCGGAAGCACCGCAGCCGAAATCCCAGCCGGCGCCGGCGCCTGCGCCGAAGCCCCAGCCGGCCGCGCCGAAAGTCGATCCGCGCATCGAGCCGTGGCTCGAGCCGCCGGCCCCGAAAACCGACCCCGGCGCCTTCAAGCCGGAAACCGCCGCCGATGCCTGGCTCGGCCTGCTCGCCGCGCGCGGCATCGAATACCTGTTTGCGAACGGCGGCACCGACTTCGCACCGGTCGTCGAGGCGTATGCCAAGGGACAGAAGCTCGGCTGGAAGCTGCCGCAGATCGTCATCGTGCCGCACGAGAACATGGGCGTCGCCATGGCGCACGGTTACACCATGATCACCGGCCGGCCGCAGGCGATGATGGTGCACGTCGGCGTCGGCACC
>DASQIG010000475.1:0-3292 GCA_035631735.1 Burkholderiales bacterium
CGCCGGCGCGGCCGCGGCAGTTGCGCCGCCGGCGCCGACCAGGCGCTCGATGTCGCGCACCAGCGCGGCGAGGTCGGGCACTTGGCGAGCGAGCGTGGCGAGCAGCACGCGCACCGGCAGATCGGTGAGCGTCGGCTGCGGGTGATCGAGTAGGTGCGCCACGTTCTGCAGCGCGGGGAGGACGCGGCTGCTGCGGATGCCAGGGAGTTCGTTCTCCATGCCGTGGACCATTGCGGCCTGCGCGCGTGCGATGCCAAGCAGGAGTTCAGCGAGCTGTTGGGCTGAGATTTGCATGGGCGCTCCCCCCTTTTTGAATTATGCGGCGATGGTAGCATCCCCGGCGATGTTCAATTGGCGGCGGCCGACGAACCTCGGGGTGAAGGATGGGCGGCTCGCGCCGTGCAAGCGCACGCCGAACTGCGTCTCGTCGCAAGCCGATCCGCAGGATCGCGAGCACTACATCAGCCCGATCGCGTACCGCGGGACGATGCGCGAGCTGCGGCAGGCGGTGGCGTCGATGCCGCGCACCACCGTCATCACGGCGGACGGCCAATACCTATATGCGGAGTTCCGTACCCGGCTGATGCGCTACGTCGACGACGTCGAGCTCTACTACGAGGAGCGGGCCGGCCTCGTGCAGGTGCGCTCGGCCTCGCGTCTCGGGCGGCGCGATTTTGGCGTCAATCGCAATCGTATCGAGGAGCTGCGCGCGCTCATTCAAGCGCGACGATGACCGGCTGGTGATCCGAGGCGCGGTTGTCGCCGTCGATCGAGATGGAGCGCAGCCGCGGCGCGAGATCCCCGGTGACGAAGACATAGTCGCAGCAATAGGGCGACTGGCCTTCCGGGCGCTCGTGCACGCGGAAGGTCGGCGGATGCGGCACACCGGGATGGAGGTGTTCCCAGGCATCGACGAACTTCGGTGCACCGCCGACGAAAGCCTCGAGCAAGCGTGTGCGCAGCGGGTCGTCCGGCGGCAGATTGAAGTCGCCACAGACGAGCGCCGATCGCGGGCGCGCGAACGGCCGGAATGGGCCCTCATCCTCCTCGGCGACCGTCTCCAGGTTGGTTTCGCCATGCAGCTCGCGCAGCCGTTCGATCTGCGCGGCACGGTGGCCGCTCGAGAAGTACTCGAGATGCGTGGTGACGACGCGCAGCGGCCCGGAGGGCGCCTCGATCACCGCTTCCAGCGCGGCGCGCGGCATGCTCGGCACCGTGGCGGGCGGCCAGGGCAGCGCGTGACGCAGCACGCGGCCGACGGGGAAGCGCGAAGCGATCACGTTGCCGAAGCGCTGGCGCGCGCCGTCGGCGCGCGGTACGTCCACCGCCGCGGCGTAGAACAGCTGGTAACCGGGAAGCGCGGCCCGCAGCGCGTCCACCTGGTTTTCGCCATGGCTGCCGGGCAGGCTGATGAAGCCGACGCTGATCTCCTGCAGGCAGAGCACATCCGGATCGGCGAGGCGGCGCGCCTCGCGCGCGATGCGCGCCGGGTCCACGACGCCGTCGAGCCCGCGGCACCACTGCACGTTCCAGGTGAGAAGCCGCACTACTTCAGGTTCTTGAGGTTCAGCGCGACCATCTGCAGCTGCAGCGCAAAGGCGCGCAGCTCCGGCTGCCGCTGCAGCCAGTCGAGCGCCCCGGTCACCGCCTTGGCAATTTCAGCCGCGGACTTGTTCTCTACGCCGGCAAGGAGGGCTGCGACCTCGGTCCAGCCCTCCTGCTCGGCGGTCTTGCGCGCCTCGATGAGCCGCTTCTCGATTCCCGCGCGATCGAGATTGGTCGGCCAGCGTATGGTTTCTTCGGCGTCCATCGGGTCCCCGGATGGAAGCATAAGCGATCAGCGCCAGCCAGCGGCGGAAGGCGCCCGGCGGGGCCGGCCGGCAGGTGCCTTCCGGACCAGCGCAGATGACAGGCGTGTTACGCGGCGCGGCGCGTGGCAGAGCGGCTGCGCATTTTGCCGCGCGTCACGGCGCCCTTGCGCGATTTCGAGCCGAAGTTGTGCCGGTTGTCGCGCATCTGCGCGGCCGCCTCGCGCATGCGCTGCTCGGCGAGGGTCTCGCGGCTTTTGGCTTTTCCGTATTTGCGTTTCATGGGCCGCGATTCTATCCCTGATACTCGAGCACGTTCAGCCCGGCGTTCCAGTCGGTGGCAAAAATGAGCCCATCCGGCTGCACATAGATGTCCGCGGTCTTCGCGGCGAGCGTCACCTTCGGACGCGGATCGATCATCTTGCGCGGCGGCGGCGGCACCCAGTAGGCAATTTCTTTCGGCGCGAACGCGTCCTTGATGTCGAACACGCGCACGCCGGCGTTGTTATAGGTCGCGAAGATCGTCTCCTCGCTCTGGAACGACCCCGGCCGGTTCTCGTGCAGGTTATGCGGCCCGAACGTCCCCGGCGCCGCGCAATAGTCCCGATCGCGCGGCGTCGGCAGCGTGGCGACCGGCACCGGGTTCTGCGGCGCGCGCATGTCGAGCACGAACGTATGGAAGAGGCCCTTGGCGCATTTCTCGGCGTTCGCCTCGTCCGCCACCACGGCGAGCTTGCGGCCGGGCAGCGGCAGCGACGTATGCGTGCCGCCGGGGAAGGGCGGCGACCAGTTGATGTGCGACACCAGCTTCGGCTGGCGAGGGTCGCTCAGGTCGTGCACCGTCAGGCCGCCGTCGCGCCATGACGCGTAGCCCCACGTTCCGGCGGTGAGCATGTGATGCAGCGCCACGCGCCGGCCGGGCTGCGCCGCCGGCTTCTCGCCCGCCGCGCGGTTCATTCCCGGCAGCCACCAGCGCGCGACGATCTCGGGCTTCGTTATGTTGTTGACGTCCACCACGCACAAGATGTGATCGGTGAAGCCATCGAAATGCGCCGAGACATAGGCATAGCGGCCGCCGGGCCACCATAGCCGATTGACGCCGAAGCCGGGTATTTCGAGGAACGCGATCTCGCGCATCTCTGCCGGCTTCGACACGTCGTGGATCGAGAGGCCCGAGCGGAACTTCTTGCGCTGCGTGACGCTGTCCGCCAGGTTGTTCTCGAAGTAGCCGCGCTGGCTGTCGTAGGACTGCATCGCGACGATGTTGGCGCCGTTGCCGAGCAGCATCACGTCGTCGGCGATCTGGATGCAGTGCGTGCGGGTGAGGTCGCCGAGCGCGAAGTAATGCACCGGCTTGAGGTTGCGCGGATCGGCCGCGTCGAGGATGGTGAGGCCGTTTGAGAACATGTGGCCGACGTAGACATGGCGCCGGTGGACCATCACCTGCACCGCGTCGGGCCGACCGCCCTGGTCGCTGTACGAGA
>DASQIG010000476.1:0-3942 GCA_035631735.1 Burkholderiales bacterium
TACATCGTAGCGGTGCATGTCCCGACCGCCGGGATGGCATTCGCGCCGCTCCTCTTCGGCTGGCCGCTCGTGCTTTTCCCGCTGCACATCGTGTTCCTCGAGTTCGTCATCGATCCGGCGTGCTCGATCGCCTACGAAGCCGAACCGAGCGACGCTCGCACCATGGGGCGGCCGCCGCGCGCACCAGGCGCGCGGCTCTTCGATGCGCGCATGCTCTGGAGCAGCGTCGCGCTCGGCGCGATGGTCCTCGGCGCGGTGCTCGCGCTCTACGCGTGGGCGCTGCACGCGGGGCGCGTCGAGGTCGAGGCGCGCACCATCGCCTTCGCCGCGATCGTCATCGGTAACTTGGCACTGATCTTCGCCTGCCGGCCGACGCTCACGGCGCGCAACGCTGCCCTCTGGTGGATCGTTGCCGGTGCCGTCGCAGCGCTGGCCGTCGCGATCTACTGGCCGCCGGCGGCGGCGCTTTTCCACTTCGCGCCGCTCGGCGTTTGATCCATGTCAATGGAGCGGCCAGCCCGCCTCCTAGGATGGGGATGCCAGCTACCCAAGGAGACATCATGGACAACGTCAACACTGAGAAACTGATGCGCGATATGCGCGCAGTCGTCATCGACACCGAGGACCTGCTCAAGGCCACCGCGGCGCAGACGGGCGAGCGCGTGGAGAAGGTCCGCGCCAAGGCCGAGGAATCGCTGCGCATGGCGCGCGAGGAGCTCAAGGACGCGGGCTACAACATCGGCCTGCGCGCCCGCGAAACCGCGGCCGACGTCAACGATCAGGTGCACGAGCATCCGTGGACCACGGCGGGAATCGCCGCCGGTGTCGGGCTGCTGCTCGGCATCCTGATCGGCCGCCGCTAGCGATGGCGAACCCGGTGCGCACGCTGCTTGGCAGCGCGACCGGCCTCGCGCAGACGCGCCTCGCGCTGCTCGGCACCGAGGTGCGCGAGGAGCTCGCGCGTTTCGCCGCGACGCTGCTCGGCGGCTGCGCCGCGATCGCCTGCGCGGCGCTCGCGCTCGGCGCCGGCGCCGCCGGTCTGATCATGGCCGCTGGTGAATATCGCTTGCTCGCCTCATTCGGTGTAGCGGCGCTGTTCGCCACGCTCGCCGTATTCATCTGCCTGCGTGTGCGCGCGGCCAGCGCTGCCAGGCCGGTCGCATTCGCGGCGACGCTCGACGAGCTCGAGCGCGACTGCCAGGCGCTCGTTGAGCGTTCGCACGACGAGCGCGGGGCGCTCGGCATCGCCGGCGGCGAGCTGATGCGGCTCGTCTCCATCGGCCTGCTCGCCTATTCCGTCGGTAAGGGCTTGCGCCGTGCGGCCTGACGACATCGATCCCGCCGCGTTGATGGCGCAGGGCGCCGACCGTGTTCCGCGCGCGCTGCTCGCGCGCGCTGCCTTCGGCGTGTCGCCGGCCTCGCTCGGCCTCGCGTTTGCCGACTGGTGGCTGCACCTCGCGTCCTCGCCCGGCAAGCAGGCCGAGCTCGCGCGCAAGGCCGCGCGCAAATGGCTGCGCTATACCGACTGGCTGGCGAGCCTCGCGCGCGGTACGCCTTGCGCGGCGTGCATCGAACCGCTCGAGCAGGATGCGCGCTTCAGCGCGCCCGCTTGGCAGGCCTGGCCGTACAACGCGATCTACCAGGCCTTTCTGCTCACGCAGCAGTGGTGGCACAACGCCACGACGGAAGTGCGCGGCGTCTCACCGCACCACGAGGCGGTGGTGAACTTTGCCGCGCGGCAATTGCTCGACCTCGTGTCGCCTTCCAACTTCCCCGGGACTAACCCGGAGGTGCTGAACGCGGCGGCGGCCGAAGGCGGCGCCAACTTCGTGCGCGGCGCGGCGAATTTCGCCGACGACCTGCGTGATGCAGCTCTCGAGCGCGCGCCGGCGGGCGTCGAGAACTTCGTGCCCGGAAGACAGGTTGCCTGCACGCCGGGCAAGGTCGTGTTCCGCAACCGGCTGATCGAGCTCATCCAGTACACGCCGGCGACGGACAGCGTATACGCGGAGCCGGTGCTCGTCGTGCCGGCGTGGATCCTGAAGTACTACATCCTCGATCTCTCGCCCGCCAATTCGCTCGTGCGCTACCTGGTCGAGCGCGGCCACACGGTCTTCATGATCTCGTGGAAGAACCCGGGCCCGGAGGACCGCGGCCTTTCGATGCACGACTACCGCACGATGGGCGTGATGGACGCGCTCGGCGCGATCGAGCGCATCGTTCCAGGACGCAAGGTGCACGCCGCCGGCTACTGCCTCGGCGGCACGCTGCTCGCGATCGCGGCGGCGGCGATGGCGCGCGACGGCATTGATCGGCTCGCCAGCGTCACGTTGCTCGCCGCGCAGGTTGATTTCGAGGAGGCGGGCGAGCTCACGCTCTTCATGGACGAGAGCGAAGTCAGCCTGCTCGAGGACATGATGGCCGAGCAGGGCTTTCTCGATGCGCGCCAGATGGCGGGCGCCTTCCAGTGGATCCGTTCGAATGACCTCATCTGGTCACGACGCGTGCGCGAATATCTGCTCGGCCAACGTCCGCCGCTCAACGACCTAGCCGCATGGAACGCCGACGGCACGCGCATGCCTGCGCGCATGCAAAGCGAATACCTGCGGCGGCTCTTCCTCAACAACGAGCTGTCCGAAGGACACTACCAGGTGGAGGGCCGCGCGATTGCGCTGCGGGACCTGAAGCTCCCTATTTTCGCCGTCGCCACAGCGAAGGACCACATCGCACCGTGGCGCTCGGTGTACAAGATCCATCTGTTCACCGACGCCGACGTCACGTTCGTGCTCGCCTCCGGCGGCCACAACGTCGGCATCGTGAGCCCGGTGAATGGCTTTGCCGGCGCGAGCTACCAGGCGGCGACGCGGCGACACGCCGAGCCCTATGTCGATCCGGATGCCTGGCAGGCGCTCGCCGAGAAGCACGCGGGATCCTGGTGGCCGTATTGGCAGCAATGGCTCGCCGAGCGCTCCGCGGCGCGCGCCGGGTTGCCCGCATTCGGCGCGCCGGAAAAGGGCCTGCCGGTGCTCGGTGCCGCGCCAGGCGACTACGTCATGCAACACTGATCAACGGAGAACTGTATGTTCAAGCGCATTCTTATACCGACCGATGGTTCCGGGCTGTCGCAAATCGCCGTTCAGCAAGGCGTGAAGCTTGCGAAAGAGTCGGGCGCCAAGGTTACGTTCCTCAACGTCGCGGTGCCGTTTCACGTCTTCACCTACGATGCCGAGTCGATCGAGGACACGAAGCCGCAGTACGAAAAACGAGTTCGCGCCCGCGGCGAGCGCATTCTCGGCGAATGCCAGAAGGTCGCGCGCGGCGCCGACGTGCCGAGCGACACGCGGTTCTACATCAGCGAGCATCCGTACGAGGAGATCGTCAAAGCGGCGCGCGATGCCGATCTGGTGGTCATGGCCTCACATGGCCGCAAAGGTGTGAAAGGCGTACTGCTCGGGAGCGAGACGCAGAAGACGCTCACTCATTCCGACACGCCGGTGCTGGTTATCCGCTAGGCCGCTTGTTCAAGAGATTCCCTAGGCGGCCTTCGCTTCCGGGCGCGGACGGATCGCCGGATCGCGTTGCTCGAGTAGAGCGAGCTGGTCGAGCGCCCGTGCCACGACCTCGTGCAGCGCGCGCTCGGGCGCGGGCGACGACGCGTTCACGATAATCTGGTGCTGCGGCAAGAGCAGCTCGAGGTGCGCTTCGAACGCCTCCGCGTCGCACTTGCCGAGATCGAAGCGAGCAGCCGTGATGGTTCTATAGCTATCCGTAAGCTGGGCGAGCTCGCGCGCCATGTGCCGAATGCGCGCTTCGCTATCCGGCACGTCGTGCGCGGCGATCTTCAGATAGGGCAGCGTCACCGGTATACGAGGACAGGAACGCTGGAGCGCGCGATTACGTCCGCCGCGACGCTGCCGAACGCAAGGCGCGCCAGGCCGCGCC
>DASQIG010000477.1:0-3646 GCA_035631735.1 Burkholderiales bacterium
GGCGATGGAGGTTTCGTCGCACGGTCTCACGCAAGGCCGCGTGAATGGCGTACGTTTTGCCTGCGCGCTGTTCACCAATCTTTCGCACGATCACCTCGACTACCACCGCTCCATGCAGGCGTACGCCGAAGCAAAGGCACGGCTGTTTGCCCTGCCGGGGCTCGAGGCGGCGGTGCTCAACCTCGACGATGCCTTCGGTCGGGAGCTCGCGCGCCGCCTCGCGGGGCGCGTGCGGCGCATCGGCTACGCCATGGACGCGCCGGTGGCAGGCGCGACCGATGAGTTCATCGGCTTGCAGCCATCGATGCAGATCGTGTCGAGCTGGGGACGCGCGCGGCTTGCCACGCGTCAGGTCGGCCGCTTCAACCTCGCGAATGCGCTCGGCGTGCTCGGCTGCCTGATGGCGCGCGGCCTGCCGTTCGCCGACGCCGTGCGCCTGCTCGCCGAGCTGCCGGCGGTCCCCGGGCGCATGGAGCAGGTGGGCGAGCGGCCGCTGGTCATCGTCGACTACGCACACACGCCCGATGCGCTGGAAAAGGTGCTCGGCGCGCTCAGGCCGCTCGCCGCCGAGCGCGGCGGACGCCTCGCCGTGGTGTTCGGGGCCGGCGGCGACCGCGATCCGGCGAAGCGTCCGCTGATGGGCGCGGTCGGCGAACGCGGCTCCGATCGCGTGATCATCACCTCGGACAATCCACGCAGCGAGGATCCGCTTCGCATCATCGAGGCCATTGCGAGCGGCATGCGCGCCGACGCGCCGCGCGAACCGGATCGGCGCCGCGCGATCGAGCTGGCGGTGCTCGAGGCCGCGCCGCAGGACGTGGTGCTGATTGCCGGCAAGGGGCATGAGAGCTACCAGGAAATCGCCGGCCGGCGGCTGCCATTTTCCGACCAGGCAGTGGCGCGCGCCGCGCTTGCGCTGCGGGGTGCCCGATGATGAGCGCGGCCGAAGCCGCAAGCGTCATCGGCGCTCGCTCGAGCGGCGCCGACGTGCGCTTTGAGGGCGTGTCGACCGACAGTCGCTCAATTGGCCCCCGCGAGCTGTTCGTCGCCTTGCGCGGCGAGCGCTTCGACGGCCACGAGTTCCTCGAGGCCGCCGCCGCGCGCGGCGCGGCAGCGGCCATCGTCGATCGCAACCATCCGGGCCCCTATCCGCTTCCCGTGATCATCGTGCAGGACACCAAGCAAGCGCTCGGCGATCTGGCACGCGGCTGGCGCTCGCGCTTCACGCCGGTGCTGATCGCCGTCACCGGCTCCAACGGCAAGACCACGGTGAAGGAAATGCTCGCCGCGATCCTGCGGCGCCACGGCGGCGATCAGGCGGTGCTCGCCACTACCGGCAACTTCAACAACGACATCGGCGTGCCGCTCACGCTGCTGAGAATGCGGCCCGCGCATCGCTGGTGCGCCATCGAGCTCGGCATGAATCATCGCGGCGAGATCGCCTATCTCGCCGGCATCGCCGCCCCGACCATTGCCCTGGTCAACAACGCGCAGCGCGAGCACCTCGAATTCATGGGCAGCGTCGAGGAGGTCGCGGCGGAAAACGCGAGCGTCTACGAAGCGCTGCCCGCTTCCGGCACCGCGGTGATCAATGCCGACGACCCGCATGCCGCGTTCTTTCGCCAGCGCGCCGGCGCTCGGCAGGTGGTGGAGTTCGGGCTCAAAGGCGCGACGGTGGGCGGCCGCTATGCGCTCGGTGGTCTGCAGAGCGAGCTGCGCCTGCGTACGCCGCAGGGCGAAGCGCAGGCCACCCTCGCCATCGCCGGCTTGCACAACGTGCGCAACGCGCTCGCCGCCGCCGCCTGCGCACATGCCGCGGGCATCGCCGCGGCGACGATCGCCGCCGGGCTGAGCGCCTTCCGACCGTATCCCGGCCGGCTGCAGGTGAAGCAAGCCCCGGGTGGGCTCACCGTGATTGACGACAGCTACAACGCCAATCCCGACTCCGTGCGCGCCGCGATCGACGTGCTCGCCGCGTGTCCGGCGCCCACGGTGCTGGTGCTCGGCGACATGGGGGAAGTGGGGCCTCACGGGCCGTCGTTTCATCGCGAGATCGGCGCGTACGCCCGCGCCCGCGGTGTGACGCATCTATTGGCGCTGGGCGATGCCGCCGCCCATGCAGTCGAAGCGTTCGGCGCCGGCGGCGCCCATTTCAGCGACGTCGATAAGCTCGTCGCCGCCGTCGAGGCCCGCACCGTGCTCGTCAAGGGCTCGCGCTTCATGAAGATGGAGCGCGTGGTGGCCGCGCTCCTGGGCACACCCGTCGAGGGGGCGCACTAATGCTGCTCGAGATCGCTCAGTGGCTCGCCAAGGACGTGCGCGCGTTCAACGTGTTCAACTACATCACGCTGCGCGCCGTGCTCGCCTGCCTCACCGCGCTCGCCGTGTCGCTGGTGCTCGGCCCCTACATGATCCGCAAGCTCACCGCGTACAAGATCGGCCAGGCGGTGCGCGACGACGGGCCGCGCTCACATCTCACGAAGGCGGGCACGCCAACCATGGGCGGCGCGCTGATCCTGGTGTCGATCTGCGTCACGACGCTCCTGTGGGGCGATCTCACGAACAAATTCCTCTGGGTGGTTCTGCTCGTGACGCTCGCGTTCGGTTGCATCGGCTGGATCGATGACTACCGCAAGGTTGTGCAGCGTAACCCGAAGGGGCTCTCGCCCAGGGCGAAATTCTTCTGGCAGTCGCTGATCGGCCTCGCCGCGGCCGCGTACCTCGCCTGGCTGGCGCAGAGCATGCCGCCGCTCAACCAGCTGATCGTGCCGTTCTTCAAGTTCGTCTCCTATCCGCTCGGCACGCTCGGCTTCATCGTGCTCACCTTCTTCGTCATCGTCGGCACTTCCAACGCGGTGAACCTCACCGACGGCCTCGATGGTCTCGCCATCATGCCCACGGTGCTGGTGGGCAGCGCCCTCGGCGTGTTCGCCTATGTCGCCGGCCACGCCGTGTTTTCCAAATACCTCGGCCTGCCCTACATCCCCGGTGCTGGCGAATTGGCGGTGATCTGCGGCGCGCTCGCCGGCGCGGGGCTCGGCTTTCTCTGGTTCAACGCGTATCCCGCGGAAGTGTTCATGGGCGACGTCGGCGCATTGGCGCTCGGCGCGGCGCTCGGCACGGTCGCCGTGATCGTGCGCCAGGAGATCGTGCTCTTCATCATGGGTGGCGTGTTCGTCGCCGAGACGCTCTCCGTCATGATCCAGGTGCTGTACTTCAAATGGAGCGGCGGCAAGCGCATCTTTCGCATGGCGCCGCTGCACCACCATTACGAGCTCGAAGGCTGGAAAGAAAGCCAGGTCGTGGTGCGCTTCTGGATCATCACCATGATGCTGGTGCTCTTCGGGCTCTCGACGCTCAAGCTCAGATGATGCGCGAGGCCGCCCCTCACTGGTTGCCGCCACCGCCGCGAGTGGCGCTCGCCGGGCGCCGGCTGCTGGTGCTCGGACTCGGCGATACGGGCTTATCCGTGGCGCGCCACGCCGAGCGCCGCGGCGCCCTGGTGCGCGTCGCCGATACGCGCGCCGCGCCGCCGCGGCGCGCCGAGCTGGCGGGCGACGTGCAGCTCGGGCGATTCACGCCGGCATTGCTCGCGGACGTCGACCTCGTGTGTATCAGCCCGGGCCTGTCGCTCGCCGAGCCGCTC
>DASQIG010000478.1:0-11976 GCA_035631735.1 Burkholderiales bacterium
AGAAACAAGCCCGCGGCCAAGAAGCCGGCAAAGAAAGCGAAGCAGAAAAAATGAGCCGCCGGGGTCGCCCCCCTGATAAGGGGGGTGGCGCGAAGCGCCGGGGGGTTTCGGAACAGGCAATCGGCGTCATCGGCCTTGGCACCATGGGCTCGGCCATGGCGGCGAACCTCACCAGGGCCGGCTACCGCGTTTACGGCTACGACATCGTTGCCGCGCGCCGCGCGGCGCTGAAGAAAGCGGGCGGCACGCCGCAGGCGTCGATCGCGCGCGTCGCCCGCGCGGCCGAAGTGCTGATCACTTCGCTGCCGAGCGCCGACGCATTGCACGCGGTGGCGGCCGAGCTCACCGGTAAAGGCCGTGTGGTGATGGAGACCAGCACGCTGCCGATCGAGGAGAAGCTGCGAGCGCGCGACACGCTGGCGAAGAAAGGCCTCGTGCTGCTCGATTGCCCGCTCTCGGGCACCGGCGCGCAGGCGCGCACCAAGGACCTGGTGGTCTACGCGAGCGGCGACAGGAGGGCCTATGCGAAGGCAGAGCCGTTCATGCCGGGCTTCTCGCGCGCACACCACTACCTCGGCGTATTCGGCAACGGCAGCAAGATGAAATTCGTCGCCAATCTCATGGTGGCGATCCACAACGTCTCGGCGGCCGAGGCGTTCGTGCTCGGGATGAAGGCCGGGCTCGCACCGCAGACCATCTACAAAGTGCAGGCCGAGAGCGCCGGGACCTCGCGCATGTTCCAGGTGCGCGGGCCGATGATGGTCGCAGGGAAGTACGGCGACGCCACGATGAAGAACGAGCTGTGGCAGAAGGACATGAGGATCATCGGCGAGTTCGCCGCGAAGCTCGGCGTCCCGACGCCGCTCTTCAATGCCTCGGCCGCCATCTACAACGCTGCGATGGCTCAGGGCTACGCCAAAGAAGACACTGCCGCGGTCTGCGCCGTGCTCGAAGCGATGGCGCGCATCCGACGCTGAGCCGTCAGGGCTCTGCGCGCTCGCCGAGTAAACGCAGCGCGGCGAGCAGCCGCTCGATCTCGAAGGGCTTGTGGAAGGCGGCGTCCACGCCCATCAGCGTCGCCGCTTCGAGGTAGTCGCGCTTCGCGCGTTGCCCGCCGCCGGAGACGGCGATGATGCGGGTCTGCGGAAATTCGCGCCGGAAGGCGGCGATGGTCTCGAAGCCGTCGGCTTCGGGCATGAAGATGTCGGTGATGAGGAATGACGCCGTGCGCTCGCGCTGCAGGCGCAGCGCCTCCGCGCCGTGCGCGGCCTCGCGCACGCGGTAGCCAGCGAGCTCGAGCGCCATCCTGAGCACCAGGCGGTGGTCGGCGTTGTCGTCGACCAGGATGATCATTGCAGCTCGGCCATGACGCGCTTCAGGCGCTCGGCGTTGACCGGCTTCACCAGATGCGCGTCGAAGCCGGCATCGAAGGCGCGCCGCCGGTCCTCCGTCTGGCCGAAGCCGGTGACCGCGATCAGTGCGATGCGGCGGCGCTCGTGCGCCGCGCGCAGCCGCCGCGCCACTTCGTAGCCGTCGATGCCCGGCAGGCGGATGTCGATCAGCGCGACGTCCGGCGGCGAGCGCTCGGCGAGCTGCAGGCCGCTTTCGCCGTCGGGGGCGGCATGCACCTGGTGGCCGTCGAGCACGAGCGCCGCCACCAGCATGTGCCGCGCGTCGTCGTTGTCCTCGACGATGAGCACCGTGCGGCCCGCGCCGCGATGCACGGTGGCGGGCAATTGCGCCGCCGCCGGAGCCGGCAGGCTTGGGAGCTGCACGGTAAACATCGATCCCATGCCGGGACCCGCGCTCTCGACCGCTGCGGAGCCGCCGTGGATTTCGGCAAGGCGCTTCACCAGCGCGAGCCCGATGCCGAGGCCGCCTTCGGCTGCCGGTCCCTCCTGCACGAAGAGCTCGAAGATGCGCTGCCGCGCTTCGGGCGCAAGCCCCACGCCTTCGTCGGCGACGCGCAGCAAGGCGACACCCGGCGCCGCCTCGACCGTAACGTGCACGGTCTTCCCGAGCGGCGTGAACTTGAGCGCGTTATCGAGAAGATTGGCGGTGATCTGGTCGATGCGCGCCCGATCGGCGTCGATCCAGACCGCAGCAGTGTGGAGCGCTACGTTGTGCCGCTCGAAGCGCCCCCAGACACGCCATACATTCACGAGCCGCGTCACGGCCTCGGCGAGATCGAAGCGCTCGCGGTCGAGCGCGAACTTGCCGTGCGTGATGCGGCTGATGTCGAGCAGATCGCTGATCAGCCGCGACATGTGCCTCGTCTGGCGCTCGACCACGCTGGTCGCCTTCATCGCCTGGTCGCTCGCCGGATTGGCGATCTTCAGCACGTGCGCGGCCGCCGTGAGCGCCGCGAGCGGATTGCGCAGCTCGTGGCTGAGCATCGCGAGGAATTCGTCCTTCGCGCGGCTCGCGGCCTGCACTTCGTCCACCTGCCGCGCGGCGACGCCGGCCGCCACCAGCGTGCCGTGCAGGTCCTCCAGCTCGCGCACCGTATGCGCATTGAGCTCGGCCTGCTCGCCGCGCGCGAGCTTGCCCGCGGCGCCGGCGAGCGCGGAGATCGGCGCTGAAATGCGCCGGCCGATAACCAGCGCCGCCGCGAGCCCCAGCAGGATGGCGAGCGCCGCGCCGCCGGCGAGGAGCGCGAGCGTGTTGCTGAGCGGCGCGAGCGCCACGGATCTGGAAACGGCGAGCGACGTCGACCAGCCGGTGAGCGGCGAGCGCGCGTGCACCCGATAGACCGGCATTCCCTTTGCGCTGCGTCCCGCGCCCGAACCGAGGTCCGACGCGAAGATCTGCTGCGCGAGCTCCGGCTCGGCCGGCTCGCCGACACGTCCCGGCGCGTCGCGCGTGCGCGCGATGACGATGCCGCGGCGATCGACGAGGGCGAGAACCGAATCGGCGGGCGGGCGCTGCGCCTCGAGCACGCGCGTGAACTCGCCCGCATCGATCGACATCTCGAGCACGTAGCGCAGCCCGCCCGCCCGCACCACCGGAACGTCCAGGCTGATGCGCGGCCCGCGCGTCACGAGCGAGATGAAGAGATCCGAGACGACCGGCGCGCCGCTCTCGAGCACGTTCTTCACCGGGTCGGCGCCGCCGAGCGGGACCTCCGGGTAGCGCGGATCCGCGCCGGCGGGCAGCGTGCCGGTCAGCGGGTTGGGCAGCGCCGCGCCGTACTGCCGGCTGGAGTTGAGCAGCGCCTTTCCAGTCGGGTCGAACAGCACGACAAACGCGGCCGGGCGTTGGCGCATGGTGCGCGCGCAGATCTCGTGGAAGCTCGCGAGCTCGCCGCGATCCAGCAACGGCGAGCCGCCGAGCGTCTGCAGCACGGCGAGCGATGTCTTGACCTCGCCGTCGATCGCGAGCGACAGGGCGCGCACCGTGTTCTGCATGCCGCGGTCCATGATCTCGCGCCGCTCGCCGACGTCCTGCAGCACGATGACCACGGCAAACAGCAGCAGCGGCAGCACGGCTGCGGCGACCAGCACGATGAGGTGCGAGCGCAGCCTCACGTCACAGAATCTCCCCTGAATTCCCCTGCGGGCGAATATACGCTACGCAGTTACCATAGAGTGTAGGAGGTGGTCATGAACGACTGGAGACAGCTGCGCACCTGGTCGCGCGACGAGATGATGAAGCGCGTCGCGCGCTTCAAGAGACTGAAAGGTTCCGACGGCGGGCTGCCCGACAGCCCCTTGCCCGAGTGCCGTCGCAAGCTCTACGCGGTGATCGGCTTCCAGCCGCCGCTGGACCGCGCGAGCCGCGCGGCCACCTCGCCCGTGGGCGACGACGCGTCATCGATGCCGGCGATCTCGATCGCCGAGGGCTTCAACCTCGGCTACTGCAAGGCCAGGCCCGGCAAGGGCCCGCTGATGCACAACCATGACACCAACGAGACCTTCATCGCGATGACCGGCCGCTGGCGCTGCGAGTGGAACGAGGGCGAGGCGATGCAGCACGTCGAGCTCGATCCGTACGACGTCATCTCCTTCCCGCCCGGCGTTGCGCGCCGCTTCATGAACGTCACGTACGACGAGCCGGGGAGGGAGCACCTGCTGATGTTCGTGATCGGCGGCAACCAGCCGCAGGCGGAGTTCACCCCGGCGGCGATGCGCCGCTGCGAGGAGTACGCCGGGCAGAAAACGGCAGCGCTGCGACCGACTTCACGAGTGCCAGCACGACGAAAGCGGCGGCGAGCAGCAGCGTAAGCGCAGCGGCCGCCTTCCAGAGCGGCGCGGGATGATCCTGCGCATAGTGCGCGGCCGCGTAGGCGAGCGCATCGAGCGGGAACGTGAAGGCCCACCACGGCGGTCCGTACGGCCAGCGCAGGAAATCGCGCGACACGATGAGCAGCGCCGCCGCGAGCGCGAGGCTGAACGGATAGAGCGGCTCGAGGAGATCCGAGCCCGGATAGAGCGCGAGCCCGTTCGCATAGATGAGCGACGGCGGCACGAGCAGGATGAACCAGCTCGGCCGCAGGCGCTCCGGCAGCGGCGCGCCGATGATGGCGCGGTAGAAAAGCAGCGCCATCAGGATCGGCGCCGCTGCGGCCGAGATGCCGAAGATGAAGCGCGACGCCTCCGCGTGCCCGAGGGCGATGCCGGGGCCCGGCGCCACGATGCCGCCCACCATGATGATCAGCCAGCCCGCGTTGATGTGCGCGAGGTCGATCGAGCCCGACAGCCAGCGCGTGAGCGCCCAGATCTGGAACGCGAGCAGCGTGGCGAATCCGATCCACCAGATCGCGTCCCCCAGCGCAAACCAGTACGGCGCCAATCCGCCGCCCACGAGGAACATCCCCACCGGCAGCGCGCCGCAGAAGCCGAGCTGCACCGGATTGGTGAACTCCTCGCGCACCGCGTCCGGATGACGCGCCAGCTTGGCGATGTAGAGCGGCACCAGCACCACGAACGTAAGCACGCCGAGCGCTACCCACGGCTCGGTGACGTACGCCGGCGCGCGCACATAGCCCGGCAGCACCGTGGCCGCCGCGCGCGCGGTGAGCCCGAGGCCGGTCAGGCCCATGACGGCACCGTACATGCCGATCGGCACGTTGCGCAGGTTCAAGGTCCGGTTCCCAGGTAGTAGCTGTGCACCAGCTCGTTGCGCTCGAGCGCCTGCACGTCACCCTCGAACACGATCTCGCCGTGCACGATGATGTAGCCGCGGTCGGCGATGCGGATCGCCTGGTGGAAGTTCTGCTCCGCCATGAGGACGGTGAGGCCGTAGCTTTCCTTGAGCTCCTTGATCTTGGTGATCGTATGCGAGACGAGAATCGGCGCAAGGCCCACTGACGGCTCGTCGACCAGCAGCAGCTTCGGCGCCGACATCAGTGCGCGCGCGATGGCGAGCATCTGCTGCTGGCCGCCGGACATCGAGCCCGCGAGCTGGCGGCGGCGCTCGGCGAGCATCGGGAAGATCTCGTAGCAGTAGGCGCTGTTCTTCGCGATCTCGCCGCGCGCCAGCGGGCGGAAAGCGCCGAGCAGGAGGTTCTCCTCCACCGTTAGCTTGGGGAACAGCCGCCGTCCCTCCGGAACCAACGCCACGCCGAGGTTGACGATCTCCTCGGTGGACAGCTTCGTCAGGTCGTGCGTCGCGCCGTCCATGGAAAGCGTGATCGCGCCTCGCGTCGGCCGCACTATGCCCATCACGCACTTCATCAGCGTGCTCTTGCCGTTGCCGTTGGTGCCGAGGAGCGCGACGGTGGTGCCCGCGGAGACCGCGATGGAGACACCATGCAACGCCCGCACGGCCCCATAGCCGGCGTCGATCTCGCGCAGCGTGAGCTCAAGCGCCAAGGTAGGCCTTCTGCACGTCGGGGTTCTTCACGATGGATGCGGGCGTGCCCTCGCAGATGATCCTGCCGGCGTCGAGGCAGACCACGCGTTGCGAGAAGCGCATTACCGCCTGCATGATGTGCTCGATCATGATGATGGTGATGCCGGACTGGTTCAGCTTGAAGAGGATCGCCAGCACCTCGTCCACCTCGCTGCCCGAGAGCCCCGCCATCGCCTCGTCGGAGATCAGGAGCTTGGGCTTCGCCGCCATGGCGCGCGCGAGCTCGAGCTTGCGCAGCTCGACTTGCGAGAGCTGGTTGGCGTGGAGTCGCGCCTTGCCTGCAAGGCCCATGCCGCCGAGGATCTCCATCGCCTGCGCCTCCCCCTCGGCGTCCGTCATGTGCACGACATACGCGGAGGGTACCAGCAGGTTCTCGAGCACCGACATGGTATGGAACGGCCGCGGCACCTGGAAGCTGCGCGCGATGCCCTTGCGGGTGCGCTGGTAGGCGGGTAGCGCCGAGATGTCTTCGCCCTGGAAGCGGATAGAGCCGGCGTCGTTGCGCAAGAGGCCCGAGATGCAGTTGATGAGCGTGGTTTTGCCCGAGCCGTTCGGGCCGATCAGCCCGAAGCGCTCGCCCGGGGTGATGTCGAGGCTCACGCCGGACAGGGCCGTGAAGCCTCCGAAGTGCTTCGAGACGCCGCTTACCTTGAGGAGGCTCTCAGCCATCGCTTGAAGAATCCGAGGATGCCTTCCGGCGCGAGCACGACGAAAGCCACCAGCAACACGCCCACCACCAGCACGTTGATCTCGTTGGAAATGGTGACTGTCACGATTTGCTGGAGGCTGACCAGCAGCAGCGCGCCGATCAGCGGCCCGAGCCAGTGCGTGGTGCCGCCGATCATCGGCGCGGCGAGCGCGCCGATGGCGTAGTTCAGGCTGAAGGTCGAGGCCGGCTCGATGAAGCTCAGGTACATCGGCATCGGCGCGCCCGCCGCGCCCATCAGCGCGCCGGAGATCACGCAGGCGACGAGCTTCAGGCGCAGCGTCGGCACCCCGCTCGCTTCGGCCGCCTCCTCGCTGTCGCGGATCGCGCGCAGCCCGCGCCCGATCCACGAGGTCTGCACGTAGCGCGCCAGCGCCACCGCCGCGACCGCCATCAGCGTCATCACCAGGAACAGCATCCGCGTATAGCTGCCGAACGGCGCCATCGCCTCCGGCCGCAGGAGTTGCAGCCCTGTGGCGCCGCCGACGTAGCGCCAGTTGATCATCAGCGTTTCCATGATGAAGATCACCGCCACGGTGGCGATGGCGAAGAAGATCCCGCGCAGCCGCAGCGTCAGCATGCCGACGCCGAATCCGAGCAGCCCGCCCATCGCCGCGCCGGCGGCGATCTGCACGGCGAGCGGCGCTCCGAGCCATTTGAACAGCACCACCGCCGTATAGGCGCCCAGCCCGAAGAAGGCCGAGGTGCCGAAGTTCACGTAGCCGGCGTAGCCGCCCAGGATGTTCCACGCCGTCGCCAGCACCACGTACGTCAGCACGACGAAGGCGGCGAAGAAGAAATACTCGTTGACGCCGCTCACCGAGACCCCCGCGGCGGCGAGCACGATCGCGAGCGCGGTGAGCCAGAATTTCATCGGCCGCTCATCTTCCAAAGAGTCCCTGCGGCCTGATCCCCAGCACTACCAGCAGAAGCCCGAACGCCACCGCCGGCGCCCACGAGGCGCCGAAGAACATGAGCACGATCGATTCCGAGACGCCAAGGATCAGGCCCGCGGCGAGCGTGCCGGTCATGCTGCCGAGGCCTGCCAGCACCACGACCGAGAACGTGCGGCCGATGTAGAGGCGGTCAACGGCAGGCTCGACCGGGCCGATGATGATCAGCATCGCTCCCGCCAGAGCGCTCGCCCCGGTGGCGATGCCGAAGGCCCACTGCTTGATGCGCACCGGGTTCACGCCCATCAGCCGCAGCGCGGATTCGTCCTGCGCGACGGCTTTGATTGCCCTGCCGGTAAAGGTCCTCGACAGGTACAGCGTCAGCGCGAACGTCAGCACCAGGGCCACGCCGAATGCGACCAGCATGCGGTAAGGGATGCGGTACTCGCCGAGCGCGAGACTCGAGCCGATGTAGCCCGCCTGTACCGTGCGCTGGTCGACGCCGAAGACCAGGCTCAGGCCGACCTCGACGATGAAGGCGATGCCGAAGAAGAACGCGAGCCCCCGCACCCCGGCCTCGCTGCCGCGCTTCTCGAAGGACTCGTAGTAGAAGCGATAGACGAGGATGCCGAGAACGAAGAACACCGGCATCAGCACGACGCCGGCAAGGATCGGGTCGAGGCCATAGCTCGCCACGACGTAAGTGCAGTAGGAGCCGAGCACCATGATCGCGGGATGCGCCACGTTCGGCACGTCGAGCAGCCCGAACGACACCGACAGGCCGATGCTCACTGCCGCATAGAAGCAGCCGAGCAGCACGCCGAACAGCACCGCCTCGGTGAGCAGATCGAATGAGAAGGCCATGTGCGCCTAAAAAAACGGCGCGGGATTGCCGCGCCGTCCTTTGGGTTTGTGGATCGCTATTTGCCGCCGCGTGCCTTCTCGAACGGCGTGATGATCTCGCCGGTTTTGTATTCGCCCGGATAGATCACCACCTGTTTGCCCGGCTGGCGGAACTGCTCCACGTCCTTGTCGACCACGCCGCGGAACTGCGCCTGCACCACGCGCGGCTTGGCCCATTCGCCGCTCTTGTCCCAGCGAATCGCACCGACGACGGTGTGTACCTCGTTGGCGTGCAGCCAGCCGGCGATCTTCTTGTCGTCGAGCGACCGGGTGGCGGCGACCGCCTGCTCGAGGATCTGGCCGATGGCGTAGTTGAACGGCGGCAGGTAGAAGCCGAGCGGATCGACCTTGGCCTCGGCGGCCTTGGCCGCGTAGCGCTTGAGGAACTCCTCGATGCCCGGGTACTTCATCCCCGGCACATAGGAGTTGTAGTTGGTGATGCCGTTCAGCAGGCTGCCGAGCGAGCTCATGATCGGGGTGAATTGCAGCCCTACCATGCCGCCGCCGAAGAGCTGCACCTGCGAGCCGACGCCGATCTCGTTCATCGCACGCACGATGGCGACGGAGTCGTTCGGGTAGGACATCACGAACACGATCTCGGGCTTCGCCGCGCGGATGCCGCGGATCAGCGACGAGAAGTCGGTGGTGCTCGGCGGATAGTTCTGGTCGTAGACCGACTTGATGCCGGCCTTCTTCGCCAGCTCGCGCGCGCCGTTCGCCAGGTTCTGCGCGAAGTCGTTGTCCGCGGCGAGCACGGCAACCGTCCTGGCGCCCGCTTTCTTGCCGGCCTCGAAGAAGCCGTCGGACCAGCTCGAGGCGT
Source organism: Burkholderiales bacterium (assembly GCA_035631735.1). Classification (GTDB taxonomy): domain Bacteria; phylum Pseudomonadota; class Gammaproteobacteria; order Burkholderiales; family SG8-39; genus SCGC-AG-212-J23. The sequence goes on from DASQIG010000478.1 coordinate 9,176, forward strand.
CGTTCCACGGCGAGTTGTTGAACCACATGTCGTGCTGCACCTTCGCGTTCACCTGGAACGAGAAGTTGCCCATCAGCAGCTTGCCGCGCTGCTTGACGAGCGGCATGATGGGCGCGGTGGGCACCGTCCCATACGGCGCGATCAGCAGATCGACTTTGTCGACGTCGAGGAGCTTGGTGTAGATCCCCGGCGTGTTGGCGGGGTTGGTCTGGTCGTCGTAGACGATGAACTCGACCTTGCGCCCGAGCAGCCCGCCCTTCTGGTTCACGTCGTCGACCCAGATGCGCAGCGCCAGCAGCGCCGCCTGGCCGCCCGCGCCGAGCGATCCCGTCTGCGGCATGCTCATGCCGATCTTCACCGTGCCCGCTTGCGCGAGCACGCGCCCGGCGCGCAGCGTCGAGCTGAGCGCGGCGGCACCCGCTGCGCCCAATACTTTCCTGCGAGTGAAATTCATCCGGTCCTCCTCCTTTGCGCGGCATTGTAATCAATCTTCAAGAGCCGGGCGGCATTGCCGCCCTCGATGGCGGCGGCTTCAGCCTTCGACAGTCCCTTCACGCCGCCGATAAAGTCGAGCGGCCGCTCCACCCCCATGTCGTACGGATAGTCGCTGCCGAGCAGCACGTGATCGGCGCCAAAGCGCGCGACGAGGTGCGCGAGCATGCCTTGGTCGAAGGTGATGGTGTCGAAATAGCAGCGCTCCAGATAGGCCGACGGCTTGCGCTTCATCTGCCCGCGGCAATCCGGGCGTGCCTGGTACGCGTGATCCATGCGCGCCCAGTAGTGCGCCAGATAGCCGCCGCCGTGCGGCAGCACCAGCTTCAGCTTCGGATGGCGCTCGAGCACGCCGTCGAAGATCAGATGGCTCGCCGCCACGGTGGTCTCCAGCGGGTTGCCGATCAGGTTGTTGAAATAGTGATTGACCAGCCGCTCGCCGTGCGTGAAGCCGATCGGATGCATGAAGATGACGACGTCGAGCTGCTGCGCGGCGGCGAAGAATCGGTCGAGGTTGAGCTTCGCATCGGTGAGGTCCATGCCGCGCACGCTCGGGTTGATCTCCACGCCGCGTAGCCCGAGCTTGCGCACGCAATGCTCGAGCTCCGCTACGGCGAGCGACACGTCCTGCAGCGGGACGCTGCCCAGGGCGACGAAGCGATCGGGATGCCGCGCGACGATCTCGGCGAGGCGCTCGTTCACCGCGCGCGCGAGCTCCGCACCCATGCCCGGCTCGGTCCAGTAATAGGTCTGGTGGGGCGCCGGCGACACCGCCTGGATGTCGATGCCCATGCGGTCCATGTCCTTGAGGCGCAGCGCGATGTCGGTGAGCTTCGGCCCGCGCTCCTGCGCCTGCTTGGCGTTTACTTCGCGGCTCGCGGCGCTGGAGTAGACGGCCATCGGCTCGTACTGCGGCGGATTCAGCGGCGCGACCTTCGCCGCCACCGCCGTGTTGAGGTAGTGGCAGTGGATGTCGACGATGAGCGATCTTCCGCGCTTCTTGAGCGTGGCGCTCGAGCCGCTGCGCGCGGCAGGTGCACAGCTATACATCATGTTTCCGCGCGACTTTAGCGAAAGCTATTGACGCCGTACAGGCGTCGTTCCGACAATCGCGCACTCTTAAGCGAGGACGAAAGATGCCTGCTGTCATTGTTGCGGCGCTCGCCGCCGTGCTTGTGCTCGCGAGCGATGCGCTCGCGCAGAGCTATCCGGCAAAGCCGATCCGCCTGATCGTGCCTTATCCGGCGGGCGGCGCGACGGATTTCTTTGCGCGGCTGGTATTTCCCAAGGTCGGCGACGCGCTCGGGCAGCCGGTCGTGGTGGAGAACCGGCCCGGCGCCGGCACGGCGATCGGCGCGAGCGAGGTCGCGCGCAGCGCGCCCGATGGCTACACGCTGCTCCTCGGTGATGCGGGCACCTATGCGTTCAACCCGACGCTCTACAAGAAGCTGTCGTACGACCCGGCGAAGGATTTCGCGCCCGTCAGCCTCACCGGCCGCTTTGCGCTGATCCTCGCCGTAAACACTGCCGTGCTGAACGTGAGCTCGGTGGATCAGTTCGTCCAGGCGGCGAAGCAGGCGCCGGGCAAGATCGACTATGGCGCGCCCGGGCCCGGCAGCCCGATTCATCTCGCGATGGAGCTCTTCAAACAGCGTGCCGGCATCACCATGACGCCGATCCCGTACAAGGGCGGCGCGGATGCCCTTTCCGACCTGATCGGCGGCCGCATCGGCGCGCTCTTTCCCGACATCGCCACCGGCCTGCCGCAGATCCGCGCCGGCAAGATCAAGGCGCTCGCCGTGGCGAGCGAAAGGCGCGTCGCCGCGCTGCCCGGTCTGCCGACGGTCGGCGAATCCGGCTACCCGGGTTTCGAGGCGTGGGCCTGGCAGGGCTTCGTCGCGCCGGCGGGCACGCCGCGGGAGGTAGTGATGAAGCTCAATGGCGCCTTCGCCAAGGTGATGGCGGATCCGGTGATCGGCCAGCGGCTTTCGGAGAGCGGCTTCGAGCCGCAGACGAGCTCGCCCGAGCAGTTCGCGGCCTACCTGAGGAGCGAGATCGCGAAGTGGGCGAAGGTGATCCACGACAGCAACATCAGCCTGGACTGATGCCATGCGGCTGGTGAGCTACGGACCGAAGTGGCAGGAGCGCGCGGGCATCCTCGCCGACGGCGCGATCGTCGACCTCGAGAGCGCGATGCGCGCCGCCGGCGCCGCGACGCCGGTGAGCGATGTGCGCCTGCTCCTCGAGCAGCCGGACTGGCGGCGCCTGCTCGACCGGGCGCTCGCCGCGCGCGGCAAAGCACAGTCGGT
>DASQIG010000479.1:0-2708 GCA_035631735.1 Burkholderiales bacterium
CTTCACCTCCGGCTCGACCGGCACGCCGAAAGGCGTGCCGAACACACACGGCATGCTGTGCGCGAACCAGCAGCAGCTCGCGCAGGCGTGGCCGTTCGTGGAGGACCGACCGCCGGTGGTGGTCGACTGGCTGCCGTGGAACCACACGTTTGGCGGTAATCACAACTTCAACCTGGTGCTGCGCAACGGCGGCACGCTTTACGTCGACGGCGGGAAGCCCGTGCCCGGCCTCGTCGAGACGACGGTGAAGAACCTGGCGGACGTCTCGCCGACCATGTATTTCAACGTGCCGCGTGGCTACGACCTGCTGCTGCCGTATCTCGAGAAAGACGAGAAGTTGCGCCGCAATTTCTTCCGCGAGCTCGACGCGCTTTTCTACGCCGCCGCCTCACTGCCGCAGAACCTGTGGGACCGGTTGAAAAACCTGGGTGGACCACATCTCGCCATGCTGTCAGCGTGGGGCTCGACCGAGACCTCGCCGCTCGCGACCTCGGTGCACTTCCACATGGACCGGCCGGGCGTGATCGGCCTGCCGATCCCGGAATGCGAGCTGAAGCTCGTGCCGAGCGCGGGCAAGCTGGAAGTGCGCGTGCGCGGCCCGAACGTGATGTCTGCCTATTACAAGCGGCCCGATCTGACGCAGGCGGCGTTTGATGAAGAACGGTTCTACCGCATCGGCGACGCGGTGAAGTTTGTCGATGCGGACGATCCGGCGAAGGGCATCGTGTTCGACGGCCGCGTCGCCGAGGACTTCAAGCTGTCGACTGGCACATGGGTAAACGTGGGCGCGGTACGGGTAAAGCTGATCGCCGCCGCCGACCCGCTGGTGCAGGACGCGGTGATCACCGGGCATGATCGCGACGAGATCGGAGCGCTCGTTTTCTTGAGCGCGGCGGCCAAAGATCGGCCGAACGTGCGCGAGCGGCTGCAGAGCGCACTGCGTACCCTCGCCGCGGAAGGCGGCAGCTCGACGCATCCGCGGCGCCTGCTCGTGATGACCGAGCCGCCGTCGATCGACGCGAACGAAATAACGGACAAGGGGTACATCAACCAGCGCGCGGTGCTCGAGCGGCGCGCCGCGCTGGTCGAGAAGCTCTACGCCGGCGGCGAAGGCGTCATCACCGTCGGCTGAAAATAATTACGTACTTAGTACAGAACTAGCGCTTTTGCAGGCCGAGCCAGGCGATCGCGCTCACCGTGAGCACGGCGCCGACGATCTGCAGCGGCGTCAGCGTGAAGCCGAGGAAGACCCAGCTCAGTACAAGCAGCGCGATCGGCTCGAAGTTGAGCGCCGCGGTCGTGGTCGTCGGGATGCGCGGCAGCACGAAGAAAAGCGATGCCATCGCGATGCAGTAAAACACCGCGAGCAGCGCGAGGCCGGCCCAGCCGCTCGGCGCCTGCGGCAACGCCTGCGCGCCGCCCGCGGTGCCGGCGACGATGACGAGCACCGCGGTCACGGCGGTCATCGCAAAGGTGCGCAGCCGCCCGTCGATGCCCTTGAGCGCGTTCGCGTTGAGGTAGTAGACCATGGCCATGCTCGCGCCGCTGGCGAACGCCCAGCCCACGCCGGCGCGCACCGCCGCCCAGTCGGCCGCGAGATGCGCCGGGCGCAGGTTCAGGGCCAGTGCGAGCCCGGCGAGGGCGAGCGCCATCGGCCAGAGCGCGCTCCAGCGCGGCGCTTCGCGCCCCAGCGACCACGTGAGGAGCACGTAGAGCATGGGCGAGGTCTGGAAGACGAGCAGCGCGAGCGCCGGCGGAATCAGCGCGACGGCGGAATAGAGGCAATAGCTCTGCGACGCGATCAACAGCCCGGCGAGCAGCGTGCGGCCGCGCAGCTCGCGCGGGATGGCGAGCGAGACACCCTGCAGCCGCATCATGCTGAAGAGCACGAGCGTCGTAAAGGTCGCGCGCACGCTGACGCCGGTGGCGACGCTCGCGCCGTGATCGAAGGCGATGCGCGCGCAAAGGTGGTTCGCGGCGAAGCAGCTCGCCACGCCCAGGAGGATCAGCACCGCGAGCCGCGACGAGAGCTTGGCGTCCATCCTCAGCGGAACTGCGGGTCGACCTCGGGCCGCAGGCCGTTGGCGAGGCGGTTGGTCTCGTTCGCAAGGCCCACCACCGCCATCAGCTCCATGAACATCGCCTCCGTCATGCCTTTCTTGCGCGCGGCGGCGGTGTGCGAGCAGGTGCAGTATTCGCAGCCGTTGGTGGCGCTGACCGCCACGTAGATCATCTCCTTCACCAGCGGATCGAGCGCGCCCGGGGCCATCACCTGCTTGACGTTCGCCCAGACGCGCCTTAGCTCCCGCGGGTCATTGGCGAGCACCTTCCAGAAGTTATTGATCCAGTCGACGCCCCGCGTCTGCATGATGTCGTCGTAGACCGACCTCACCTCGGGCGAGGCTTGGGCGTATTCGATGAGCTTGACCATGGCCATGGCTGCCTCCGCGCTAAGGGACAAGGGCGAAAGACTAGTAGAATGCCGGCCCTGAATGAAGTTTCTGTTCGACGTTTTCCCCGTCGTCCTCTTTTTCGTCGCCTTCAAGCTCTACGACATCTACGTCGCCACCGCGGTCGCGATCGCGGCCACCGTGGTGCAGGTGTCGTGGCTGAAGCTGCGCGGCCGGCGGGTGGACCTGATGCTCTGGGCGAGCCTCGCCATCATCGTCGTCTTCGGCGGCGCGACGCTGCTCCTGCAGGACGAGACC
>DASQIG010000480.1:0-2213 GCA_035631735.1 Burkholderiales bacterium
CGGCTCGTCGACGCCGAGCTGGCGCCGGATGTTGGCGATCATCTCGGGGCTGGAGATCTTGCCGGCGAGCAGATAGGCCGGATCGCCGCCGACCCAGTTGAAGAGAAAGAACACCAGCAGGATCACGCCGGCGAGCGTCGGTACGAACTGCCATAGCCGCCGCAGCGTGTAGGCGAGCAAGAGCTAGTAGGCGGGCTTCGGTTCGAGGTCGATATAGAGCCACTCGGCGTGCAGCACCGGGTGCTTGGTGAAGCCGACGACCCAGGGCTGCTGCAGCGAGTTGCGCACGCGGCTGTCGTTGAGCAGCCAGACGGTGTCGGTCTCCATCAGCCGCGTCATCTCGTGGTAGAGGCGGTCGCGCTCCGGGCCGGCGTGAAGCTGCCGCGAGCGCTCGTAGCGGCGGTTGAACTCCGCCGAGTCGTAGCAGGCGTTGTTGCTCTCGTGGATGTTCGGCCCGTAGAGCAGCTGCATGAAATTGTCGCCGTCCGGGTAATCGGCGATCCAGGCGGCCTGGCCGAACATGACGCGGCACTGCTTCTGCGCCTTGAGATATTCGGGGAAGCGCTCCTTCTGGATCTCCATTTGGACGCCGATCGAATCGAGCGAGCGCTTCACCAGCTCATCGAACTGCCGGTCGCGCTCGGTCGGCGTAGAGGTGTAGTGGATGACGAGCGGCTCGCCGTTGGGCTGGCGGCGGTAGCCGTCGGGTCCCTTCTTGTAGCCGTAGCGGTCGAGGAGCGCATTCGCCGCGCGCGGATCGTACGGAATCAGGCTCGTGTACTGCGGATCGTGGCCGGCGACGCCGGGCGGGATCGGGTATTGCGCGCGCACCGCCTGGCCTTTGCGGATGATGCGGATCTGGTCGTCGATGTTGTAGGACATGGCGATCGCGCGCCTGAGCGCGATGCGCTCTTTGCTGTAGCCGCCGACCGGGTTCGGCTGCTCGCCGACCCTGTCCTGCATGTTGAAGGAGAGGTAGGTGATCTCCGGATCGACGGTGCGGTCGAGCTGGATGCCGCGGCGCAGGAACTCGGGCTTGAGCTTGCCGTCGTCGGTCATGTAGGTCGGCGCGACGTCCCAGAGCTGGTACTCGATGTCGGTCTCGGCGCGCTGGAAGGCGAGCCAGCGGCTCTGCGTCTCCTCCATGATGCTCACTTCGACGCCGTCGATCGCCGGCACCCGCTTGCCGTGCATGCGCTCGGCGATCTGCTTGAAGCGCGGGTTGTCGCCGGGATCGAAGTCCCAGGTCCTGCCGCGGTATCCCGGGTTGCGCGCGAGCACGATCTTCGATGAGCGCACGTAGCGCTTGAGCAGGAAGGCGCCGGTGCCGACCGGATGCGACGGCGACTCCTCGCCGTAAGCCTCGATCACTTCGCGCGCCACCGCGCTGGTGAGCGGAAACGCGAGCACGTAGCCGAAGTTGACGTCCGGTTCCTTCAGCCGGATGACGAGCGTGTACGGATCGGGCGTCTGCAACCCGGCGACCGGCGTGTCGTACTCGAACCGGCCGCTGCTCTTCGCGCGCGCGGCGAGCTCGTCCATGCCGACGATCTTGGCGGTGAAGAGAAACGCGTAAGGCGAGCGGTTCTTCGGATCGTAGAAGCGGCGGATCGAGTAGGCGAAGTCCGGTGCGGTGAGCTCGCGCTTCCTGCCTTTGAATGCGGCATCGTCCGCGAAGTAAATGCCCTTGCGGATATGGAACGTGTAGCTGCGCCCGTCGGCCGAGACCTGCGGCATGGCCGCCGCCGCGCTCGGCACGAGCTTCGCGGGCCGCGCCAGATAGTCGTAGGTGAGCAGCGTGTCGTAGATCGCCTCGATGATCATGCCCGAGTAGTAGTCGTGCACCCGCGCCGGATCGAAGCCGGTCTCGGCGGCCTGAAAGGTGACGCGCAGGATCTTCGATTCGGGCTGGGCCCATGCCGCTTGCGCCGCCATGAGTGCAACGAGCGCGAGCAAGCGAGCGGCGAGGCGCATGGGGCCGAAAGTATAATCGGTTGATGGCGCTGCTCGCCGGCAAGCACATCCTCGTCACCGGGCTCCTCTCCAACCGCTCGATCGCCTACGGCATCGCTAAAGTCGCCCGGCGCGAAGGCGCCGAGATCGCCCTCACCTACCAGAACGAGCGCTTTCGCGAGCGGGCCGAGGAGATGGCGCGCGAGCTCGGCGCCAAGGCGGCGCTGCCTTGCGAGGTCACCGACGACCGTGAGATCGCG
>DASQIG010000481.1:0-2276 GCA_035631735.1 Burkholderiales bacterium
AGCGGGCGTCGACGCTGCGAAGGCCGAACTTCGCGGTGACCAGGGCGGCGCCGAAGCAGATGGCGCTCACGCCGGCGAGCATGAGCGCGTGCTTTTCGCTCAGCGTAATTTGAGCAGCCGCGCCGCGTTCTCCTTCAGGATCAGCGGCCGCACCTCGGGCTTGATCGCCAGCTTCGCGAACTCCTCCAGCCAGCGCTCGGGCGTGATCAGCGGATAGTCCGAGCCGAAGAGGATCTTTTCCTTGAGCAGCGTGTTCGCGTACTGCACGAGGAGCGGCGAAAAGTACTTCGGCGACCAGCCGGAGAGATCGATGTAGACCTGCGGCTTGTGCGTGGCAACCGAGAGCGCCTCTTCCTGCCAGGGAAACGACGGATGCGCGAGGATGATCGGCATGTCGGGGAAATCGGCGGCGACGTCGTCGAGGAACAGCGGGTTCGAATACTTCAGCCGGATGCCTCCACCGCCGCGCGTGCCGGCGCCGACGCCGGTCTGGCCGGTGTGAAACAGCGCCGGCAGCTTCGCCTCCGCGATGACCTCATAGAGCGGGTATGCCAGGCGATCATTCGGGTAAAAGTCCTGCACCGACGGATGGAACTTGAAGCCGCGCACGCCGTGCTCCCTGATCAGGCGCCGCGCCAGGGCGACGCCGTCGGCGCCGCGATGCGGGTTGATGCTGGCGAAGGGAATCGCGACGTCGCCATTCTCGTGCGCGAGCTTCGCCACCTCCTCGTTCGTGATCTTGCGGCTCTCGCGCGGGCTGTCGACGGCGAAGACGACGAACGCCATCTTGAGCTTGCGGTAGTACTGCGCCATCTCGGGCACGGTCGCGTGCTGCGGCTGGTAGCGGAAATAGCGTCCCATCGCCTGCTGCGACTCGGTGGGCGCCTCGTCCACGGCGAGCGCCGATTTCCAGGCGTGCGTGTGCACGTCGATGGCGACGAGCGGCTCAAGGTTCATGGGCGAGCACCTCGGCGAAGAGAGGACGGTCGATATTGCCGCCGGAAAGTACCGCCGCCACTTTGCGGCCGGCGATGCGCTCGCGCTCCTTTCGCATGGCCGCGACACCCGCAGCGCCGGCGCCTTCGGCGACGTTGTGCGTGCTGGCGAAGATGAGCGCAATCGCCCGCGCCAGCTCCTCGTCGCTCACCTCCACCACGCGATCGACGTAGCGCCAGATCACTTCCAGCGCCGCCGGATCGGGCTTGCGGACGGCCATGCCATCCGCAAGCCGCGTGTTCACCGGCAGCGCCACCGGACGGCGCTCGGCGAACGAGGCGGCATAGGCACGCGCGTGCGCCGAGACGACGCCGACGATCTCCGCGCGCGAGCCGAGCGCATTGCGCGCGGCGATGGCGGCGCAGATGCCGGAGCCGAGGCCGATCGGCACATACAGCGTCTGCACATCGGGCACCAACCGCAGCAGCTCGATGCTGGCGGTTGCCACGCCCGCGACCAGCGGCCGGTCGAAAGACGGCACCATGTGCAGCCGCTCGTCCTGCGCGAGCGCTTGCGCGTGCTCGAACGCTGCCTGGAAGTCGTGTCCATGCTCGATGAGCCGCGCGCCGAGCGCGCGCATCGCGGCGTTCTTCTCGACGCTGTTGCCGTGCGGCACGACGATCGTCGCCGGCACGCCGTACTCGCGCGCGCAGTACGCAACCGATTGCCCGTGGTTGCCGCGCGTCGCGGCGATGACGCCGGGCACCTTTTTCTGCTGATCGAAATAGACCAGGCCGCCGCGCAGCTTGAACGCGCCGACCGGCGTGTGGTTCTCGTGCTTCAGCCACACGTCCACGCCGACCTGCTCGCAGAGCACCGGCCAGCGATACTGCGGCGTCGGCGGCATGTGCCGGTAGACGACGCGGGCGGCCGCCTCGAGCTCGGCGAGCGGCGGCAGCTCCATCATGCGGCGAGCACCCGCGGCGAGCCGGCATAGAGCTCTTCCACGAGCGCGGCGCGGCACGCGAGCACCGCGCCCTGGTTGATCGTGCCCTTGTCGGTCATCTCGCCTGCGTCGAGCGAAGGCGGCTCCTCCAGCACCAGCACGCGCGCGATGCGGTTCGAGCTGCCGGTCGCCTGTGCCGCGAACGAGCGCAGGCGCCGCACCAGCTCGTCGCGCGGCGCCGCCGCGGCGAGAAACACGAGCGCCGCGGGCTCGTTGCGCCGGTCGCCGGCAATCACCACGTCGCGCACCAGCGGCGCGAAGTGCTCGATGAACGCAGCGCGCAGGCTGCCGACGTGCACCCACGTGCCCGTCGCCAGCTTGAAGTCCTCCGATA
>DASQIG010000482.1:0-5949 GCA_035631735.1 Burkholderiales bacterium
CAGTCACGCCAATCAGGCCGCGGCGATGCGCAGCCGCAGGCTCTTGCCGGCGTCGGGGCGCAGGAGCTCCTCGATCTGCTGCGCCGGCACCGGAACGCTCACGTAGTAGCCCTGGATCTGGTCGCAGCCGAGCTCCTTCAGCAGATGCACCTGCTCGGTGTCCTCGACGCCTTCGGCGATGACCTTCAGCCCGAGGGTGTGCGCCAGCGAGACGATCATCGCCACGATGTTGCGCGGGTAGCCCACGTCGTGCATGCGCACGACGAAGCTGCGGTCGATCTTGAGCATGTCCACCGGCAGCCGCGCGAGGTAACTGAGCGAGCAGTAGCCGGTACCGAAGTCGTCGACCGACACCTCGATGCCGGCACGCCGCAGCGTCTGGAGCTTGCGCGTGCTCTCCTCGATGTCGTCCATGAGGACACTTTCGGTGATCTCGAGATCGATGAGCGGCGCACGGCCGCCGAATTCGGCAACGGCCTCGAGCACCGAGTCGACGAAGTCCTTCTGCCGAAGCTGGATCGCCGAGACGTTGACCGCGATGCGCGGCACGGCGATGCCGAGGGACTCCCAGTGCTGAATGTCGCTCGCCGCCTGGCGCAGCGCCCAGCGCCCCGCGGCGAGGATCATGCCGGTTTCCTCCAGCAGCCCGACGAACTTCGCCGGCGGCACCGTGCCGAGCTCCGGATCGATCCAGCGGATCAGCGCCTCGAGCCCGGCGACCGCGCCCGTCTTGACGTCGATCTTCGGCTGGTAGTGGAGCGCGAGGCGCCCCTCCTCCAGCGCCCGGCGCAGGCGGTTCTCCATGGCGAGCGACTCGGCCACGCGCGCGTTCATTTCGGGCGCGTAGAAGAGACAGCGCTGGTTCGACTCCTTTGCCTTGCTGAGCGCGGTCTCCGCGTTGGCGCAGAGCGACTCGGTCGACTCGCCGTCGGCCGGGAACACGGCGATGCCCGCCTTGAGCGCCACGCGCAGCTCGACGCCGTCGATCGTGATCGGCGGGGTGAACGCCTGCTCGAGGCGCTCGATCAGCCGGTGCGTGGTGTCGCCCGGGCGGTCGAAGGCCGCGACCGCGATGGCGAAGTGATCGGCGCCGATGCGCGCCACCGAGTCCTGCTCGCGCGCCGCGGCGCGCAGGCGAGCGCCGATCGTGCGCAGCAGATCGTCGCCCGCCTTGCGCCCGAAGGTCTCGTTCACCATGCGAAAGCGCTCGACGTCGACGAACACCGCGGCGGCGAAGCGCTTCTCGCGCCGCGCCGCGTTCAGCGCCTGCGTCATGCGGTCGGTGAACAGGCTGCGGTTCGGCAGGTCGGTGAGCGAGTCGTGGTAGGCAAGATAATCCATCCGCGCCTTCTGCTCGAGGTGATGCAGCGCAAACGAGACGTCGCCCGCGAGCTCGTGCAGGAGCCGCATCTCCTCGTCGTCGAAGAAGTCGCGCACGCGCGCATAGAGCAGCAGCACCCCCACCGGCTCGTCCGCCACGATGAGCGGCAGCGCGACGAACGAGCCGCTCTCGGCGTCGTTCCAGATCATCGCCTGCGTGCCGATCTTCAGGCGCTCGAGCTCGCGCTCGGGGTTGCCCTCGCCCGCGCGCGCGGCGAGCGCAAGCCGCCGGCTGCGCTCGCCGAGCCCGACCGCGGCGAGGCGAAAGCCGCCCTTCTCGATGGCGATGCGGCAGGCTTCCTCGAGCAGCGCCTGCCGGTCATCCGCCCGCACGATGAGCGCGTTGATTGCCGAGAGCATGGCGAGCGTGCGGTTCATGCGCTCGATGCGTCGCTGCTGCGCTTCCAGAGCGGCCGTCTTCTCGAGGAGCTGGTCCACCATCAGGCGCAGATGCTCGCGGTCGAGGTCCGCGCGCGTGTCGGCCGGCACGGCCGGGCGTGCCGAAAGCACTTCGTCTACCGCGCGCAGGATCGCGGCGTTGTCGGAGGGCTTGACCAGCACGCGCGCCACGCCGAGGGCGGCGGCGAGCTCCTTCGCGTCGTGGCCGCCGAAATAAGCCGTGTAGAACATCACACTGATGCCGGCCGTCTGCGGCTCGAGCTTCAGGCGCCGGGTGAGCTCGTAGCCGTCCATGATCGGCATCAGCACGTCGCTAATGACGAGCTCGGGCCGGTGGCTGCGCGCGAGCTCGAGCGCCTTATTGCCCTCGGCCGCGCTCAGGACCTCGTGGCCGGCGGATTCGAGCAGTGCGGCGAGCGCCTCGCGGTTCGCGCGGTGGTCGTCCGCGATGAGGATTTTTGCCACTAGGCTATCCGACCGGGACCCGACACGATTGTTCCGACCCAGTACAATCGCCGCATGGGTGGGAGCGGGGAGAAAAATACGGCGTCCGGGAGCGCCGAGCCATACCGCAGTTTTGCCGCTTTTTACCCGTTTTATCTATCGCAGCATGTCGAGCGCACCTGCCGGCGTCTGCACTTCCTCGGGACTACGCTGGGCCTGGCGAGCCTGATCACGGCGTTCGCGACCGTGAATTTCTGGTGGCTTGCGGCGGGCATCGTCGCCGGCTACGCGGCCGCCTGGGTCGGGCACTTCTTTTTCGAGAAGAATAGGCCCGCCACCTTCACTTACCCGATCTACAGCTTCGTGGGCGACTGGGCGATGTGGCGCGACATGCTGGCGGGGCGGATCAAGTTCTGATGGCCGAGCGCTACAGCCTGAACGCGCTGCTGCACTCCGAAGTCGGATGGCTGACGCTGCTGGCACTCGCACTCGCTGGACTGCTGCTGCGCTTCCGGCCGCTCGAGCGCTCGGTGTATCTCAACACGCTGTGGCTGTTCCTGATCGGCGTCTTCGGCCAGGCCGCGAGCCTGCCGCTCGAAAGCCTTGCGCCCGACGCCGCCTCGGGCGCGCACACGATCTTCCGCATCGTCTCGGCGATCGCGCTCATACGGCTCGCGGGCTTCGCGTTCTTCCGGCTGCTGCTCCCCCTCATCGGCCGCGCGATGCCGCGCATCGTCGAGGACGTGGTGATCCTCATCCTGTACGTCATCTACGGTTTGGCCCAACTGCGCGGCGCGGGCGTGGACTTGTCCAGCATCGTGACGACGTCGGCCATCCTGACGGCAGTGATCGCGTTCGCCATGCAGGACACGCTCGGCAACCTGCTCGGCGGGCTTTCGATCCAGCTCGATAACACCGTGCAGGTAGGCGACTGGGTGAGGATCGACGACCTCTCGGGCGAGGTGCGCGACATCCGCTGGCGCTCGACCCTCATCGAGACGCGCAACTGGGAGACGATCGTCATCCCGAACAGCGCCATCATGAAAGGACGCGTCGCCATCCTCGGCCGGCGCGAGGGCCGGCCGCTGCAGTGGCGCCGCGGACTGCGCTTCATGGTCGATCCGGGCGTGCCGCCGGCGCGCGTCATCGCCATCGTCAACGAGGAGATGCTCGACCTGCCGATCGCCAACGTGGCGCAGGAGCCGGGGCCGAGCACGGTGCTGCATGCCTTCGTCCACGGCAACCTGGAATACGAGCTGCGCTACTACCTGACCGATCTCATGGAAGACGAGGTGACCGACTCGATGGTGCGCGTGCACCTCTTCGCCTCGCTGCAGCGCGCCGGCATCCGCATCGCGGAGGAGCAGCGCACGGTGCATGCGGTGTCGCGCGACGAGGCGCACGCCGACCTCGTGCGCAAGCGCGAGCTCGGCCGGCGCCTCGAGATGCTGCGCCAGGTGGACCTGTTCTCCGTGCTCTCGGAGGACGAGATGAACGAGCTCGCCGAGCGGCTGCAGTACGCGCCGTTCGCCCGCGGCGACGTCATCACCAAGCAGGGCAACATCGCGCACTGGCTCTACGTCATCATGTTCGGCGAGGTGGACGTGCGCTACGAGCCGCCGAACGCCGCGCCGCAGACCGTGAGCACGCTGCGCGCCGGGCAGTTCTTCGGCGAGATGGCGCTGCTGACCGGCGATGCACGCAGCGCCACCGTGGTGGCGAAGACCGACGTCGAGTGCTACCGCCTGGACGGCAAGTCGTTCCAGGGGCTGCTGCTCGGCCGGCCGGAGATCGCGGAGGGCATCGCGCGCGTCATCGCGTCGCGCCGTCCGGAGCTCGAGAAAGTGCGCGAGGTGTTCGCGACCCAGCCGATGGCAGCGCAGAACGAGCAGACCGATCTCCTCACCCGCATCCGCCGCTTCTTCGGTTTGCGCGCCAAAGCCTAGCCGGCTATTTGGCGCGCGCGATGTACGCGTCGATCTCGCGCTCGAGCAGCTCGAGCGGCACGGTGCCGGTGCCAAGCACTGCACGGTGGAACTCCTTCGGCGAGTAGCGCTCGCCGAGCGCGCGACGCGCGCGGCTGCGCAGCTCCAGAATCTTCAGCTGCCCGAGCTTGTACGAGCAGGCCTGGCCCGGAAACACCACGTAGCGCTCGACCTCGCTCGGCCCGATGCCGTAGGCGATCGCCTGCTCGCGCGTCCAGCGCTTTGCGTGCAGCCCCGTATCGACGACCAGGCGCCGCGCGCGGAACAGCTCGGCCGCGAGCTGGCCGAGCAGCCCTTCCGGGTCGCCGTCGTACCAGCCCGCCTCCGCCGCGAGCCGCTCAGCGTAGAGCGCCCAGCCCTCGCCATAGGCGGAGATGAAGCCGTAGGCGCGCAGCTGCCGGAAGCGCGGCAGAGCGGGGTTCTCCATTTCGAGCGCGATCTGGAAGTGATGACCCGGCACCGTCTCGTGATAGACGAGCGAGCGCAGCCCGTAGCGCGTGAGCTGCGAGGGCCGCAGCGGTATCTGGAAAGTGCCCGGCCGCGAGCCGTCCGGTGCCGGGAAGCTGTAGCTCGCCGCCGCGCTGGCCCAGCGGAAAGGCGGATAGGGGCGCGCGACGACCGGCGCTCTCGGCGTCTCGGCGAACAGCGCGGCGGAGCGCTTTTGCGCATCGCGCAGGATGCGCTCGATGTCGGCCATGATCGCGGCGCGTCCTTCGTCGGTGTTCGGATATGCGAGATCGCGCTCCAGCGCGTCCGTGCGCTCCTTCAGCGTGCCCTGCGTGCGGCCGAGGCGCTGCAGCACCTTCTCCATCTCGCCCTCGATGCGCGCCACTTCGCGCAGGCCGATCTCGTGGATCTCCGCCGCGGCGAGCTTGGTGCTGGTGAAGCGGCGCAGGTCATAGGCGTAGGCATTGGCGCCGCCCGGGAAGCGCCACAAGCCCGCATCGTCGGTCGCCGCCGGTAGGAGCGATTCCAGAAGCACGATGGCTCTCTTCCACGCCGGGTACACCTCGGCGTCGACGGTGCGCTCGGCCTGCGTCTTCAGCGCGTCGCGCTCCTCGGCGCCGAGGCCATCGATCGCCGCGCTGCGCTCGGCGTAGATCGCGACGAACGGATTCTGCGCGGGCGGCGTGCCGATGAAGTGCTCCATCTGCGCGAGGGTCGAGCGCAGGATGAAGCGCGGCGGGATCATGCGCTTCGCGGCGAGGCGCTCGGCCTCCGCGATCGCCTCCTCCAGGCGCAGTCGCACCTGCCCGAGGCGCGCCACGTAGTTGCGTGCGTCAGCGGGCGTGCGCATCGGATGCTGCACGGTGAGCGTGTTGACGAGCGAGACGTTCGGGCCGTTGAACTGATCGAGCGGGAAGCGGTAGTCCTCGTACGCCTCGCCTTCCACCAGTGTCTGGAGCTGCCAGCGCATGAGATCCGCGGACACGCGCTCGTCGCGCGACATGCGCGCCGGGTCGAACTTCGCCAGCTCGGCGAGCCCTTTGCGCGCGAGCTCGACGCGCGCGTGGCGCCAGGCGCGCGTCTCCGGGGTGAGCTGCCGCTCGAGCGCCGCTTGCTCGGCGCCGGTGAAATAGCGCGTCGCGGCCGCGCGGTTCGGATCGCCGCGCATCCATTCGTCGGTGAACTCGCGGAAGAAGTCCGCGAGCGTGCGCTCCGCTGCGAACGCCGGCGCAGCGACCAGCGCTAGAAGTAGGACGAGCTTACGCAGCCAGGAATTGCTCTTCGGGAACCGACA
>DASQIG010000483.1:0-16170 GCA_035631735.1 Burkholderiales bacterium
GCACGCCGATGTTGCGTATCTCGCGCAACAGCGTCACCGCGCGCTCGGGATCCTGCATCACCATGCCCTCGGTGATCTCGAGCTCCAGATGCGCCGCGTCAGCACCGGATGCACGCACGATCATTTCGATGTCGCGCGGCAGGCCCTCCTGCAGGAACTGGCGCGGCGAGAGGTTGATCGACATGCGTAACGGCGCGAGCCCGGCTTCGCGCCAGGTGCGCTGCGTGGCGCAGGCCGCATGCAGCACCCACTGGCCGATCGGCACGATGAGTCCGGTCTCCTCGGCGATGGCGATGAAGCTCGCGGGCGGCAGCAGGCCAAGCTCCGGATGCTGCCAGCGCACGAGCGCCTCGACCCCGGTGATGCGGCCGCTCGTGGTCTCGACCTGCGGTTGGTAGTGCAGCACGAGCTGCCCGCGCTCGAGCGCCCGGCGCAGCCCCGACTCGAGCGTCAGGCGCTCCACCGTGTGGATGTTCTGCTCGGCGGCGTAGAACTGGAACGTGTTGCGGCCCTGTTCCTTCGCCCGGTACATCGCGATGTCGGCGTTCTTGAGGAGGCCGGCCGCCGTCTCGCCGTCGGCCGGATAGGTGCTCACGCCGATGCTCGCCGATACGTGGTACTCCTTGCCGGCGAGCGCGAAGCCCTGCGCCAGCGCGCCGATCAGCTTCTGCGCTACGGCGGCGACGTACATCGGCGCGCTGGTCTCCTCGAGCAGCACGACGAACTCGTCGCCGCCCAGGCGCGCGACGCTGTCGCTCGCGCGCAGGTTCTGCATCAGCCGCTGCGCCACGTCGCGCAGCAGCGTGTCGCCGAATTCATGTCCCAGCGTGTCGTTGATCACCTTGAAGCGGTCGAGATCGATGAACAGCAGCGCGAGCTGGCGACGGTGGCGCTTCGCCTGCATGATCGCGTGATCGAGCCGCTGGTGGAACATGACGCGGTTCGGCAGTCCGGTGAGCGGGTCGTGGGTGGCGACGAAGCGCAGCGCATCTTCCGCCTGCGTGCGCTGCAGGTACTGGGCGACGTGGCTGCCGATCGCTTGCAGCATGGCCGTGAGCTCGCGGTGCGGCGCGCGCGGCACGCCAGCAAGGACCATGGCGCCGAGCGGGTCGGCGCCGAGAAGCAGCGGCAGGCTGACGCAGCCGCCGTTTTCCGGTTGCCACTGCACGCCGGCAGAGGCGATGCTTTCGATGCGCGCAGGGGCCGTTCCCCAGGCGGCGACGAAAGCGGGCTCGCGCCGTTGCGGCTCGCGGCGCCAAAGCGCGCCGCCCTTCCAGCCCATCGCCTCGCAAAGAATGCGGATCACCTGCGGCATGGCGCTCGCCGCGTCGGCGGCCGCCGCGAGCACGCGTGTGATCGCATGCTCCATCGCCTGGCGTTTCTCCGCTTGCTTGCGCTCCGTGATGTCGATAATCGTGCCGATCAGCCCGGCCACCTGGCCGTCGGGGCCGGTGAAGGTGGCCTTGTAGTAGAGGGTGTCGCGCTGCGTGCCGTCGGGCAGCGTGATGGTCGCTTCGTAACTCTGCGTGCCCGGCTCGGCCCACAGCCGCTGGTCGGCGGCATGCATGCGCTCGGCCACTTCGGGGGCATGCGGATAGAGATCCTGCACCGGACGGCCGATGATCGAGGCGCGCGAGCGCTTGAAGAAGCTCTCCCACGCCTTGTTGACGCCGAGATAGTTGCCGTCGCGGCCCTTGAAGAACACCGGATTGGGCAGCGTCTCGATCAGGAGCTCCGTCTTGCGCTGCGCTTCGCGCAGCTCCGCCTGGCTGCGGCGCAGGTCCTCGGTGATCTCGCGCGCGATGCGATGGGCGCGCTGGCTGGAGGTGGAAAGCGAGCCGACCAGGCCGGCGAGCAGCACGCTGATCGCGAGGCCGCCGCCGAGCGCAAGCCACGGCATCAACGCATCGCCGGCCGTGCGAAACGCCTGCAGCGGGGCGCTGAAGTGCAGGTCCCATGTGCGCCCGCCGATCTCGACCGCGGTGTTCGTGACGAGCTCATCGGCCTGGATCGCCCCGCTTGCGCTGTCGTAGAACACTTCGTCGGCGTCGGCGACGCGCAGCCGCAGCTTCTCGGGCGCATGGCGCGCCACGATGTCGCCGATCGCGTCGCGCGCACTGAAAGTCACGCTAACGATACCGTCGAATACCGCGCGGCGCGCCTCGGGGCTGTCACGCGCCCGGGTACGCCGGTAGACCGCCAGGCGCAGGCTCACGCCGCGCTCATCGGTCAGCGACAGAGTCACCGGGCCGCTTGCCACGATGAGCCCGGTATCGCGGGTGCGCTCGACGGACAGCCGGCGCACCGGGTCGGCGGCGAGATCGATGCCGAGCGCGCGCTCGTTGGGCGCGAAAGGCGCCACGTAGGTAATGACTACGTACTCGGGGCGCTCGCCCGCGGGCCGGATCGTGAAGCGCGGATAACCGCTCGGATGCAGGCTGCGGTCGGCCCGCACCGCGTTGGTGAACCGCGGCTTCTCCGTCTGCGCAATGCGCCTTGCGTAGCTGAAGGCGCGGGCCTGGCTGGCGTTGCGCTCGGGCGCCAGCTGTGCGATATAGCGATCGAAGCTCGCGCGATCGAGGTCGGGCTTCGCCTGGAACAGGCCCTGCATCCCGAGCAGCACGAGCTGGTAGCCGCGCAGGCGCGTCTCGAGCGCGTGGCGCGAATCGGCCACCACGGCGTTGAAGTTGGCGCGCGCGGCCTGCTGCACCTCCACGGTGAGCGAGCGCCACGTGAAGAGCGACACCAACGCACCGACGCCGAGAATGGCCCACGCCGCCGGCTGGCGCAGCCAGCGCCGCAGATCGCTTGCCCCGAGCTGCAGGCGAGTACCCTCCCTTCCGCCGGGGGGATTGTATTCCCGGGGGGCGCGGTGTGCTTTAGCCGCGACCGACGAACGGCATCTTGGTCGCCATGAGGGTCATGAACTGCACGTTCACCTCGAGCGGCAGGTTCGCCATCTGCAGCACCGCCTCGCCGACGTGCTTCACGTCCATCAGCGGCTCGGGCTTGATCGAGCCGTCCGCCTGCGGCACGCCTTTCGCCATGCGCGCGGCGAGCTCGGTGAGGGCGTTGCCGATGTCGATCTGGCTGCCGACGATGTCGTTCCTGCGCCCGTCGAGCGAGATGCACTTGGTGAGGCCGGTCACGGCGTGCTTGGTCGAGGTGTAGGCGACCGACATCGGGCGCGGCGCGTGCGCCGAGATCGAGCCGTTGTTGATGATGCGCCCGCCCTTCGGCTCCTGCGCCTTCATGATGCGAACGGCTTCCTGCGTGCAGTAGAACATCGCGTTCAGGTTGATGTCGACCACCGCTTTCCAGGTCTCGATCGGCAGCTCCTCCATCGGCACCGCGGGCGCGCCCATGCCGGCGTTGTTGAACAGCACGTCGAGCCGACCCCAGCTGTCCTTCACCTTGGCGAAGACGCCGCGCACGTTTTCGGGCTTGGTGATGTCGGCGGGCAGCACCATGGCGCGCTCCTTCGCGCCCGATTCGGCGGCGGTCTTCTCCAGCATCTCCTGGCGCCGGCCGACCAGCGCAACGTGGTAGCCGTCCTTGAGCAGCGCGAGCGCCGCCGCTTTGCCGATCCCGGTGCCCGCGCCCGTGACGAGCGCGACTCTCTTCTGTGCCATGGGCGTTTCTCCTCTGTGTGTCTGCTATGTTAGCGGCCATGCAACACAACATGAAGCTTCTCGCGCAGCACACGCTGAACGGCTACGGCGGCATGGGCGAGGGCATGTCGATGCAGCTGGTACGCGGCGGCCGCCGCGTGCTGTGGCTCGCGCACGAGAGCGCACCGAAGAATTTCACCGCGGTGGAGGTCAGCGACCCGCGCAAGCCGCGCGTGATCGTGCAGACCGAGCTCCCGCATCGGGCAATGCGGTCCAACTCGCTGGAGGTCTGCGGCGATCTCATGGCGGTGGCCTACCAGGTGGCACAACCCGGCCTCAAGCCGGCCGGCTTCGAGCTGTTCGACGTTTCCGATCCCGAGCGGCCGCGGTCGATCGCGCTGTTCGATGCCGCCGGCCCGCATTCGCGCGGCTGCCACGCCCTTTGGTTCGTCGACGGAACCACGGTGCACATGGCGTGCTCTGACCCGGAGCTCAGGCCGCGCGATCCGAAGGACGACCAGATCTACCGCATCGTGGACGTAGCGAATCCGGCGCGGCCGGTGGCCGTGGGACGCTGGCACCTGCCGGGCACCATGCACGGCGACGCCGCGCCGGCGCCCAGGCGCCTGCCGCCAAAGTTCGACGCCGGTTTTCGCGCCCACAACACGAACGTCTATCCCGAGCGCCCGGACCGCTGCTATCTCGGCTACCTCGACGGCGGCATGATGGTGCTCGACATCGCCGAGCGCAGCCGCCCGAAGCTCGTCTCGCGCTGGGGCAATTCGCCGCCGTATAACGGCTTCACGCACACCGTGCTGCCGCTTCTCGGCCGCGGGCTGCTGGTGGTCACCGATGAATCGATCCAAAACGACGGGGCGGATTGGCCGAAGCTCGTGTGGCTGCTCGACGCGCGCGATGAAAAAAACCTGGTGAGCATAGGCACCCTGCCGGTCGCCGGGGTGAAGCCGCTGCTGCACCAGGGCGGGCGCTGCGGCGCGCACAACGTGCACGAGAACCCGCCGACGCCGGGCGCCTGGCGCTCCGAGGACGTGGTGCTCGGCACGTTCTTCAACGCCGGCGTGCGCGCGTACGACGTGCGCGATCCCTATGCGCCGCGCGAGATCGCCTACTTCATCCCGCCGGCGCCCGAGGGCTCGCCGGTGAGTACCGCGCAGATCAACGACGTGTTTGTCGACGATCGCGGTATCGTCTTCGCAGTCGATCGCCACGCGGGCGGGCTCTACATCCTGGAGATGGCGCTCTGAAGCCGCTGCTGCCGCAGCACGACCGCTACGACTATGTGCCGCTGCCGGAGCGGCGCGACTACAGCTGGCCGGGCGGCAAGCGCCTGGCATTCGTCATCACGACCAATGTCGAATGGTTCGCCTACGGCGCGGGCCTGGGCCACGATCCCGCCAAGCCGGGCGAGCCGCAGACGCATCGCAACTACTCCTGGCGTGATTACGGCAACCGGATAGGCGTATGGCGGCTGCTCGAGCTGTTCGACGAGCTGAAGCTGCCGGCGGCGCATAACGCCAACAGCCTGGTGTACGACTACGCGCCACAGGTGATGGCCGCCATTCGCAAGCGGGGCGACGAAGTCGTGGCGCACGGGCGCACCAACGCGGAAAACCTGCGCGGGCTGTGGCAGCCCGACGAGGAGCGCATCCTGCGCGAAGTCACCGAGACGATCACGCGGCACGAGGGCGCGCCACCGGCGGGGTGGATGGGCTCGGGCGCCTACGAGACCACGCATACTCCCGATCTCCTGAAGGAGCTCGGCTACAAGTACCTGATGGACTGGCCGATGGATGACCAGCCGGTGTGGCTGCGCACCCGCGCGGGACCGCTGCTCTCGATGCCGTATCCGATCGAGCTGAACGACTCTCAGGCGATCGTGCACCGCAAGCAGAGCGCGGCCGAGTTCCGCGGCATGATCGTCGACCAGTTCGAGGAAATGATCGAGCAGTGCGAGCGCCACCCGCTCGTCATGAACGTCTCGGTGCACACGTACATCTTCGGGCAGCCGTTCCGCCTGCGCCTGCTGCGCGGGGCGCTCAGGCACTGCATGCAGCACCCGAAGGCGTCGCGCGTATGGTGGTGCCGGCCGCGCGATGTGGCCGACTACTGTTACCGTCTCGAGCCGGGGATCGTTCCGGGCAGCTGATGTTTGTCAGCATCTGCAAGAACGGGCAAGCCCTTGTCTGGGTTTGGCCGGCAGCGGCGCGCGCCTGTTTATCCTCGGCCCATGGGGAGGTCAAAGCAGGTCGCGCGGATATTGCTCGTCGAGGACGACGAGAGCTTCAGCATGCTGGTGCGCGCCTATCTGCGCGCCATGGCGGCCGACGACAAGCCGCCGCTTGCCACGCTGCCGCTCTATTCCGGGGTACCAAAGCTCGATTGGGTAGATACGCTTGCCGCTGCGCGCGAGCGGCTCGCGGCGCGCCACTATGACCTGATCCTGCTCGATCTCCATCTTCCGGACTCGGCGGGCATCGACACGCTGCGCGCCATCCGCGGCGAGGGCGAACGCATCATCGTCGTCATGACCGCCGACGAAGATCCCGAGCTGCCGAAGCGAGCGCTCGAGCACGGCGCGTACGACTTCGTGGCGAAGGCGAGCATGGACCAAGGCGAGCTGCGGCGCGTGGTGCGCCTCGCCATCCTGCAGGCCGCCGCCATGAGCTCGCTCGCTGCCAGCGAGGCGCGCTTTCGCGGCCTGACTCACCTGATTGCGGACGTGTACTGGGAGCAGGACGCGGAATACCGCTTCGTGTCGTTCAACCACCGCAGCGTGCATCAGGGGCACGGCGTTGACTCGAGCACGCTGATCGGCAAGCGCCGCTGGGAGCTCGATTTCGTCAACATGACGCAGGCAGACTGGGAGCGCCATATCGACGTGCTCCAGGCGCGCCAGCCGTTCCACGATCTCGAGCTCTGCCGCATCGTCGCGGGGCGGCAGCTCTGGGTGAGCACCAGCGGCGAGCCGCTCATCGACGACCAGGGACGCTTCCGGGGCTACCGCGGCATCGGCCGTGACGTCACCAGCCGCAAGCGCGAGGAGCAGCTGCGCGCGCTCGAGCAGGCGGTGTCGCGCGCGCTCGCCGCCGCCGAGCAGCCGGCCGAAGCGCTGCGCTCGGTGATCCGTGCGATCTGCGAGACCGAACACTGGCCTTGCGGACGTTTTTTCGGCGTCGACGAGGCGGCCGACCTGCTGCGTTGTGTGCAGGTCTGGGGCGTCGCGGATGCGGCGGTCGAGGCGTTCATCGCGCGCTCGCGCGACAAGGTCTACCGGCGCGGCGAGGGCCTCAGCGGCGCGGTATGGGAGAGCGGCACGCCGCTCTGGGTGAGCGACACGCGCCAGGACCCGCGGGCCGGCGGAACGGCCGTCGGCACGGGCCTCGATGGCGGCGCTTTTGTGTTCCCGGTGATGGCGGAAGGCCGCACGATCGGCGTGCTGAGCTTCGCAGCCAAGGACGTGCGTGCGCCCGATGAGCGGCTGATCGAAGTCATCGGCGTGATCGGCAGCCAGGTCGGGCAGGTACTCAAGCGCATCAGCGCCGAGGGCGCGATGCGCGCGAGCGAAGCGCGCTTTCGCGGCCTGACCGCGCTGTCAGCCGATTGGTACTGGGAGCAGGACGAGCAGTTTCGCCTCACCTTCATGTCGCGACCGCTGGGCGAAAAGACCGGCCTCAATGCCTCCGCCTATCTCGGCCGCCGGCGCTGGGATCAGCCGGCGCTGAACCTCAGCGCGGCCGACTGGGAGCGCCATCGGGCGCAACTTGAGCGTCACGAACCGTTTCGCGACTTCGAGATGCAGCGCCCGGCGCCCGACGGCGGCACGCGCTGGCTCTCGATCAGCGGCGAGCCCGTCTTCGATGCCGCGGGCCGCTTCACGGGCTACCGCGGCATCGGGCGCGACATCACCGAGCGCAGGCGCGCCGAAGAGCAGCGCGCCGCGCAGGCGCGCTACCAGACCAAGATCGCGCATTTCGGCGAGGTGGCGCTCGCGAGCCGCGGCGCGGAAGAGCTGATCGAGCAGGCGGTGCGTTCCGTGCTCGAGGGTCTCGGCGGCGGCGTGGTGGCCTATCTCGAACGCGCCGGTACTGGGCGCCAGGCGGTCGTGCGCTGCATCGATGGCTTGGCGGGCGATGCCCCGTCCAACGTGCTTGCTTATGAGCCTGGCGAAGCGCTCGCCCAGGTCCTCGACGGCGCGACGGCACGCATCGCGCAACTGCCCTATGCCTGGGCCGGCAGACGCGAGGCAGTGCTGGCGCCGGTCGCTCACGAGCAGGGCGCGCGCGGCGTACTGTGCGCGCTGCCTGAGCCCCAGACGCTGCTCGGCGCGGAGGAGACACGTTTTCTGGCTGCCGCCGCGAGCGTGCTTTCGGCAGGGCTGAAGCGCATCGAAAGCGAAGGCCGGCTTGCCTTCCTCGCACAGTTTGACGCCCTGACGGGGTTGCCCAACCGCGCCCTGCTCGCAGACCGCTTTGCGCAGATGATCGTGCAGGCACGCCGTCGCGGCGCGCAGCTTGGCGCGCTGTTCATTGACCTGGACGAGTTCAAGCTGGTGAATGACTCGCTCGGGCATGGAGCGGGGGACGAGCTGCTGAAGGAGATCGCGCGCCGCCTGCAAGCCACGGTGCGCTCCGGGGACACGGTGGCGCGGATCGTCGGCGACGAGTTCGCGATCGTGCTCGCCGACCTCACGCGGCCGGAGGACGCGGCCGTCGTGGCGCAGAAGCTGATCGAGGCGCTCGTCGGTCCGGTCGACGTGCGCGGTCACGAGGTCTTCGTCACCGCGAGCATCGGCATCGCGCTGTTCCCGACTGACGGCAACGATGCCGAGGCGCTGCTCGCCGCGGCCGACGCGGCGATGTACCGCGCCAAGCAGGCCGGCCGCAACAGCTTCCAGTTCTACACGCCGGAGATCAACCAGCGCACCAAGGCGCGCGCAGTGCTCGGCCGCGAGCTGCGCCGCGCGCTCGAGCGCGACGAGTTCAGGCTCGCCTACCAGCCGAAGTTCGATCTGAAAAGCGAGCGCCCGAGCGGCGCCGAAGCGCTGCTTCGCTGGCAGCACCCGTCTCGCGGCGTCGTCTCGCCCGCCGAGTTCATCCCGATCCTGGAAGAAAGCGGCCTCATCGTTCAGATCGGCGAGTGGGTCCTGCGGCAGGCCTGCGCCGACATCCGCGCGTGGCAGGCGCGCGGCGTGCGCGCCCTGCCGATCGCGGTGAACCTTTCCGCGCGCCAGTTCCGGCAGCTCGATCTCGCCGCGCGCATCCGCTCGATCGTCGACGCGGCCGCCGTCGCACCGGAGCTCGTCGAGCTCGAGATCACCGAGAGCCAGTTGATGCAGGATCCCGATCACGCGATCCGCGCCATGCGCTCGCTCGCGGCCGCCGGCATGCGCATCGCGATCGACGACTTCGGCACCGGCTACTCGAGCCTTGCGTACCTCACGCGCTTTCCGCTCTCGGCGCTGAAGATCGACCGCTCGTTCGTCGCCGGCATCCTGCAGCAGGGCGGCGACGCGACCATCGTGCGCACCATCATCGAGATGGCGCATACGCTCGGCCTGGCGGTCATCGCCGAAGGCGTCGAGAACGAAGGCCAGAAGCACTTCCTGCGCGGCCTTGGCTGTGAGCAGGCGCAGGGCTATCTCTTCAGCCGGCCGGTGGACGCTGCAGCGATGGCCGAGTTGCTCGGCGCCAAGCCAGCGCGTGTGAGGAAAGTCCGTGTGTAGCCTTTACCAGCCCGTGCGGGCGGGCGCCGGCCGGTAGAAAGCCGGTATGCTGCGCGACATGGGAGGGGAAAGCGCGGCGCTCGGGACGGTGCGCGTCCTGCTGATCGAGGACGACAGCGCCTCCGCCATCGTGGTGCAGGCGCACCTCGGCGCGATCGCATCCGTGAGATGCGAGGTCGAGGTGGTGCGCACGCTGCGCGACGCGCTCGCGCGGCTCGCGCAACAGCACTTCGATCTGGTGATTTCCGACCTGCACCTGCCGGACTCGCAGGCCGAGGACACGGTGGCGACGCTGGTGCGCTCCTGCCATCAGCCCGTGATTGCGCTTACCGTGGACGCGAGCCCGGAGCTTCGCGCGCAGGCGGTGGCGAGCGGCGCGTACGACTTTCTCCTCAAGGGCCACCTTGGCGCCGGCGCGCTCGAGCGGCCGGTGCGTCTCGCGGCGCTGCACGCGCGCACGCTGGCCTCGCTGCGCCGCAGCGAGGAGCGCTTCCGCAGCCTTACCGCGCTTTCTTCAGACTGGTACTGGGAGCAGGACGCGGAATTCCGGCTGACGTTCATGTCGACGCTGCTCGGCGAGAAGACCGGCCTCGATGTCGGGTCTTATCTCGGCCGGCGGCGCTGGGATCACCCGGCGCTCAACCTGAGCGAAGCGGACTGGGCGAGCCACCGCGCGCAACTTGAGCGCCACGAGCCGTTTCGCGATTTCGAGATGCAGCGCCCTGCGCCGGGCGGCGGCACGCGCTGGCTCTCGATCAGCGGCGAGCCGGTGTTCGACGCCGAAGGCCGTTTTCGCGGCTACCGCGGCATCGGACGCGACATCACGGAGCAAAAGCGCGCCGAGCAGCGCCTGCGCCTCGAGCACGCCGTCACGCGCGTGCTCGCGGAGGCCGACAGCCCCTCGAGCGCGCTCCAGGGCATGCTGCGCGCGATCTGCGAGACCGAAGGCTGGGACTGCGGCCGCTATTTTCAGGTGGAGGAGGCCTGCGGCCTGATGCGCATGCAGGAGGCATGGTCGACCGGCACGCCGGGAGCCGAGCGCTTCATTGCGCTCTCGCGCGAGCTCGCGCTCAAGCCCGGCATGGGGCTGGTCGGCACGGTGTGGGCAAGCGGCGAGCCGCTGTGGGTCGCCGACGCGCACGATGACCCGCGCGCGCTCATCTCGGGGAAGGAATGGTCGCGCGGCTCGTTTCTCTGCCCGGTGATCGCCGAAGGCGTCACGATCGGCGTGATCGCGCTCGCTTCGGCGGCGGCGCGCGCGCCCGATGCGCGGCTGCTGCAGGCGGTGAGCGTCATCGGCCGGCAGCTCGGCCAGTTCCTGCGCCGCAAGCAGGCCGAAGGCGTGACGCGCGAAAGCGAGGCGCGCTTTCGCAGCCTGACGGAGCTGTCGGCGGACTTCTACTGGGAGACTGACGCCGAGCATCGCATCACGCGTACCACGCACGCCGAAAAGCACCGCCCGGCGAGCGAGCCGGTGCTCGGCAAGACGCGCTGGGAAGTGCCCTCGATCCATCCCGACGCCGCCGGCTGGGCGGCGCACCGCGCGGCTCTCGACGCGAGGAAGCCGTTCCGCGATTTCGAGCTCGGGCGCATCGACCTCGACGGCGACCAGCGCTTCCTCTCGCTCAGCGGCGAGCCGGTGTTCGGCCCTGCCGGCGAATTCCTCGGCTACCGTGGCGTCGGGCGCGACATCACCGAGCAGCGCCGCGAAGCACGGCTGGTCGCGCTCGAGCACGCCGTGGCGCGCCATCTTGCCGAGCAGACCGACGTCGGCGCCGCGTTGCGCGCGGTGATGCGCGACATCTGCCGGACGGAAAACTGGGACTGCGGCCGCTACTTCCGCGTCGACCCGGCGGCGGACGCCATTCGTTGCGAGGAGACCTGGAGCACCGGCGTGGGGCCGCTCGCCCTGTTCGCCGAGCAGTCTCGCGGCATTGCGCTCGCTCCGGGCCAGGGCCTCGTCGGGCACGTCTGGCAGAGCGGCGAGCCGCTCTGGAGCTCCGACGTCAGCCAGGACACGCGCACCGCGCCGTTCGCGCGGGTGCGCGAAGCAGGCGTGCATGGGGCGCTCATCTTCCCGGTGACGTTCGAAAACCGCGTGGTGGGCGTGCTGTCGATTTCGAGCGCGCGCGTGCGCCGCCCCGACGAGCGGCTGCTGAGCACCATGCGCGTGGTCGGCGCGCAAATCGGCCAGTTCCTGTTCCGCAAGCATGCGGAAACGGCGCTCGAAGAGAGCGAGGCGCGCTTCCGGCAGACCTTCGAGCTGGCCGCCTCCGGCATTGCGCAGGTCGACCTGCGTGGCCGGTTCATCGACGTCAACCGCCAGCTCTGCGAAATGCTCGGCTACAGCGAAGCCGAGCTCATCGGCCGCTCGGTGAAGGACATCTCCCACCCCGAGGACCGCGACCTCACCGACGAGCGGCGGGCGCTGATGCGTGCCGGCAAGCTCGGCTCGGTGCAGTTCGAGAAGCGCTACCTGCGCAAGGACGGCCAGGTGGTATGGGTCAACCTCACGGTGGCGCTCGTGCCCAATGCCAAGGGCGAGCCGCAGCACGAGATCGCCGTGATGGAGGACATCACCGAGCGCAAGGAACGCGAAGGAGCGCTGCAGCGCTTTCGAACCGCGCTCGACGCTTCCGCCGACATGGTGTTCCTCTTCGACCTTGCGAACGGCCGCCTGCTCGACTTCAACCAGACGGCCTGCACGCTCCTCGGCTATTCGCGCGAGGAGCTGCTCGGGGTGCGCGCGTGGGACATCCGCGCCCACGTAACCGCGGACAACCTGCGGGCCGAGACCGCGACGCTGCTGCGCACCGGCACGCGCACCACCACGATCCGCACGGAGTACCGGCGCAAGGACGGCAGCAGCTTCCCGGTGGAGAGCCACCGCAGCATCCTCGACGCGCCGCAGGGCCGCGTCCTGGTGGTCAACTCGCGCGATCTGTCGGAGCGCACCAGCGCCGAGCGGCGCCGCGCGGCGCAGGCGCGCTACCAGAAGAAAGTCGCACGGCTTGGCCAGGCGGCGCTCTCGAAGCGCAACCCCGCGGAGCTCATCGCCAAGGCCGTGCAGAGTGTGCTTGAGGGCCTTGCCCTCGGCCCGGTGGCCTATCTCGAGCGCTCGGGAACCGAGGGCGAGGTGGCGCTGCGCCGCGTGGCCGGCCTCAGCGCGACGCCCGAGGATTCCGCGGTAGCGCGCCTCGCGCCCGATAGCCCGCTCGCGACACTGCTGCTGGGCTCGGACCCGGTCGTGCTGAACGGTCCCTGGAGCGGCGCGCTGCCGTTGCCCTTTGAATGGCTGCGCCGGTACAGCTCGCTCGCTGCCGTGCCGGTGCCGAGCGACGGCGGACCGCGCGGCTTCCTGTGCGCGCTTGCCGAGGCGAGCGGCGCCTTCGGCCCCGAGGAGACGCGCTTCCTCGCCGCCGCGGCGAGCATGGTATCGGCGGCGCTGCATCGCCTGGACAGCGAGGCGCGGCTTGCCTATCTCGCGCAGTTCGATCCGCTCACCGGGCTGCCGAACCGCACGCTGCTCGCCGATCGCTTCTCGCTGATGATCGTGCAGGCGCGTCGCCGCGGCGCCGCGCTCGGCGTGCTGTTCATCGATCTGGATGACTTCAAGCTGGTGAACGATACGCAGGGTCACGCGGCGGGCGACGAGCTCCTCAAGGAGACGGCGAAGCGCCTGCAGTCGGCCGTGCGCGACGGCGACACGGTAGCGCGCATCAGCGGCGACGAGTTCACCGTGATCCTCTCGGATCTCGCGCGGCCGGACGACGCGGCGCTCGTGGCGCAGAAGATCATCGACCGGCTCGCCTCGCCGGTGGAGATCAATGGCCAGGAAGTGGTCGTGACGGCGAGCATCGGCGTCGCCACCTTCCCCGCGGATGGCGACGACGCCGAGACGCTGCTCGGAGCGGCGGACGCCGCGATGTACCGCGCCAAGCAGGCGGGCCGCAACGCCTTCCAGTTCTTCACCGCCGACATCAACCAGCGCACGCGCGCCCGGGCGCAGCTTGGACGCGAGCTGCGCCGCGCGCTCGAGCGCAAGGAATTCACGCTCGCCTACCAGCCGAAGATCGATCTCACGAGCGGCCAGCCCTGCGGCGCGGAGGCGCTGCTGCGCTGGGACCACCCGGAGCGCGGCCGCGTCGCGCCGGTCGAGTTCATCCCGGTGCTCGAGGAGACCGGCCTCATCGTGCCGGTGGGCGAATGGGTGCTCAGGCGCGCCTGCGAGGACCTCAAGCACTGGCAGCGCCTCGGC
Organism: Burkholderiales bacterium; assembly: GCA_035631735.1. Lineage (GTDB taxonomy): Bacteria > Pseudomonadota > Gammaproteobacteria > Burkholderiales > SG8-39 > SCGC-AG-212-J23. The sequence goes on from DASQIG010000483.1 coordinate 13,613, forward strand.
GCGCCCGCCATGCCGGTTGCCGTGAACCTCTCGGCGCGGCAGTTCCGCCAGCACGACCTCGAGGAGCGCATCCGCGCCATCGTCTCGGCGGCAGGCGTCAAGCCCTCGCTCATCGAGCTCGAGATCACCGAGAGCCAGCTGATGCACGATCCGGATCACGCCATCCGTGTGCTGCGCGCGCTCGGGCAGGCGGGCGTGCGCATCGCGATCGACGACTTCGGCACCGGCTATTCGAGCCTTGCCTATCTCACGCGCTTCCCGCTCGCCTCGCTCAAGATCGACCGCTCGTTCGTTGCCGACGTGCTCGACGACGAGGCCGACGCCACCATCGTGCGCACCATCGTCGACATGGCGCACACCCTCGGCTTCACCGTCATCGCGGAAGGCGTCGAGCGCGATTCGCAGGCCGCCTTCCTGCGCGCGCTCGGCTGCGAGCAGGCGCAGGGCTTCCTGTTCGCGCGGCCGATGTCCGCCGGGGATTTCAGCTCGCTGATCGCCGCGCGCATCGGCGCCAGCGCCGGCCTGCGCCGGCGCCGTGCCGCCCGCCGGACCCTGCGGAACTAGCTTTTCTCGTCGAGCGCCCGGCTTAACGCCCTGGTTTCGGAGGCCGCGTCCGGCCGGGCCGGAAACGCCCGCTGCGCCTGGCCGTACCAGTAGCGCGCGTTCGGCAGGTCGCCTTCCATGAGATGCGCGATGCCGTGCGCCCAGCAGGCGAGCGGCGAGTCCTCGTCCTGCTGCACGATCTCGTGCGCCGCCTGCCAGTCGCTCGCCTGCAGGTGCTCCAGCGCCCGCTGCAATTCACTGCGGCTTAGCGGCATCCAGGTCCTTCGCCGGGAAAGCTAATTGACAAAGCTAATTCTCGGGCAGGAGAATGCCGCGGTCAATGGCGCGCCTCCGCCGGAAAGCGGTACCACCGCCGACCGTTTCACGGGCCGCGCTGCTGGTCGACGGCTCGGACGGCGAGTTCCGGCGCCTGATCCACGACCTCATCGCCTACGGCCACCGGCTCGATGCCTGCCGCGACGCCTTCGCCGCCATCGCCGGCATTTCCGGCGTGCAGTACGAGATCCTGATGCTCGTTTCGCGCACCGCGGGCCTGGCGGTGGGCGAGGTGGCGGTGCGCCTGCACCGCTCGGGCGCCTTCATCACCATCGAGGCGAACAAGCTGGTGGCGCGCGGCATCCTCGAGAAGGCCTCCGACCCGGCCGATGGCCGCCGCGTGCTCCTCAAGTGCAACGGCAGAGCGCGCGCGCTGCTCGAGCGCCTGGCGCCGTATCAGCGGCGCATCAACGACGTGCTGTTCGAGCGCCTCGACGCGCGGCGCTTTCGCCAGCTGCGGCTGCTGGCGCGCGATCTCGTCGCCTCGGGCGACCGCGCCGTGGCGATGCTCGACTTCATGCTGCACGAGGCGCGCGCGGCATGAGCGTCTCGTACTTCGTGCGCTACGACATCGAGATCGCCGACCTGGCGGCGTTCCTGCGCCGCTACCGCGAGCTGCACGTGCCGCTGGTGGCGCGCTGGCCCGGGCTGCGGCGCATGGTGCTGCACACGCCGCTCGCCTGGCGCGATCCATTCCCGGTGAACCCGGGCAAGGCGGTGCTCATGGCGCAGCTCGAGTTCGAGACCGAGGCGGCGATGAACGCCGCGCTCGCTTCGACCGAGCGCGCAGCGGCGCGCGAGGATTTCAAGAGGTTCCCGCAGTTCGACGGCACCGTGGTGCACCAGGCGATGGCGCAGGAAGAGGTGTTTCGCGCCGCCTGGGTCGACGGCAACGAGGAGGGTGCATGAAGCCCAAGCAGCATCTCGAATTCGTCCGCGTGGATCTCAATACCGGCTGGGAGCGCCCGCCGGGCTATCCGCCGGGCTTCTACCAGAAGGTCCTGGCGAGCGATCTCGACGAGGCGAATAAGCGCGGCAGCCGCACGCGGCTTCTCAAGATCGAGGCCGGTGCCTACTCGACGGAGCCGTTCGTACACGATCACTGGGAGGAGGTGTACGTGGTGCAGGGCGATCTCATCGTCGGCAACGACGCCCGGGGCCGCGGCGGCGAGCAGTGCTTCGCGCCCACCTACGCTTGCCGGCCGCCGGGCGTGCACCACGGCCCGTTCACCTCCAAGGGCGGCTGCATCCTGCACGAGATCCACTACTACGAGACCTCCGGGAAGGGAGGCGCCCATGCTGAAAAGCGGAAATGAGCATCTCGAGTCGCTGCGGGACGGCCGCGTCGTCTACATCGGCGCCGAGCGCGTAGACGACGTCACCACGCATCCGGCGTTTCGCAACGCCGCGCGCTCGATCGCCGCGATCTACGATCTGAAGCGGACCGCTCCCGCCTACAGCTACGCCGAGGACGGCAATCGCTACAGCGCGTATTTCTTGCGCGCCAAGTCCAAGGACGATCTCGAGCAGCGCACGCAGCTACATCGCGCGATCGCAGCGACGAGCTACGGCCTGCTCGGCCGTTCGCCCGATCACGTGTCGAGCTTCGTCACCGGCATGGCGATGAACCCGTCGGTGTTCGGCCCCTACGCCGAGAACCTGGTGCGCTACTACGAGCA
>DASQIG010000484.1:0-2559 GCA_035631735.1 Burkholderiales bacterium
ATCTGGGTGCTCGTCATCTGGGTGCTGCCGGCGCTCGGCGCCATCGCCTACGCCATGCTCGGCGTCAACCGCGTGCAGCGGCGCGCGGTGCGCCTGCGCCGCGGCATGGTGCGCCATCGTGCCGATGCCCAGTTCCCGGCAACCGAGCCGGGCATGCACTTCACGCCGCTCGCGCGGCTGGTCTCCGAGGTGGTCGAGCGGCCGCTCGTGTCGGGCAATGCGATCGAGCCGCTGGTCGACGGCGTGCACGCTTTCCCCGCGATGCTGGAAGCGATCAACGGCGCGCGCACGTCGATCGCCATGGCCTCGTACATTTTCGACGGCGACGGCATCGGCGCGGACTTCGTGCGCGCGCTTGCGCAGGCAGCAGCGCGCGGCGTCGAGGTACGCGTGCTGATCGACGACGTGGACGCGCGCTTCTCGACCTCGAGCGCCGTCAAGCCGCTGCGCCGCGGCGGCGTGCAGGTCGCCGTCTTCAACCCGCCGCTGGTGCCCGCGCGGCTGCATGCGCTGAACCTGCGCAACCACCGCAAGATCCTGGTGGTCGACGGCACGGTCGGCTTCACCGGCGGCATTAACGTCGACTGCCGCTACTGGCGGCCGGAAGCGCCGGAGCAGGCGTACCGCGACCTGCACTTTCGCCTGCGCGGCCCCGTGGTCGCGCAGCTCATGGAAGTTTTCGTCGACGACTGGCAGTTCGCCACTGACGAGGCGCTGCGCGGCTCGAAGTGGTTTCCCCCGCTTGCCGCACAGGGCGGCTGCCTAGCGCGCGGCATCGAAGCGGGTCCGGACGAAGCGTTCGAGCGGGTGCGCTGGGCGATCCTCGGCGGCGTCAACGCCGCGCAGCGCTCGGTGCGCGTGCTGACACCCTACTTCATCCCGGACCAGGCGCTGATCTCGGCGCTCGACGCCGCGGCGCTGCGCGGCGTGGAGGTCGATATCCTGATCCCGGACGAGACCGACCTGCCGCATGTGCGCTGGGCGATGTTCGGCCAGCTCTGGCAGGTGCTCGACCACGGCTGCCGCGTCTGGACCCGGCCGGGCCCGTTTGACCACTCGAAGCTTCTGGTGGTCGACGGCGCCTGGACGCTGCTCGGCTCGTCCAACTGGGACGCGCGCAGCCTGCGCCTCAACTTCGAGATGAACGTCGAGTGCTACAGCGTCGAGCTCGGCGCGCACATGGACGGCCTGATCCAGGCGCGCATCGGCACGGCGCGCGAGCTGAGCCTCGAGGCGGTCAACTCGCGCCCGCTGCCCGTCAAGCTGCGGGACGGCCTTGCCCGCCTGTTCGCGCCGTACCTCTGACTAAAAAATAGGGACAGTCCCTATTTTTTGGCGAGCGGCTTGAAGCGCATGCGGTGCGGCCGCGCGGCTTCCTCGCCGAGGCGCTTCTTCTTGTCGGCCTCGTACTCCTGGTAGTTGCCGGAGAAGAACACCCACTGCGAATCGTCCTCGGCCGCGAGGATGTGCGTGGCGATGCGGTCGAGGAACCAGCGGTCGTGCGAGATGACCAGCACCGAGCCAGCGAATTCGAGCAGCGCTTCCTCGAGCGCGCGCAGCGTCTCCACGTCGAGGTCGTTGGAGGGCTCGTCGAGCAGCAGCAGGTTCGCGCCCGAGCGCAGCATCTTGGCGAGATGCAGCCGCCCGCGCTCGCCGCCGGAGAGCTGGCCGACGGGCTTCTGCTGATCGGCGCCGCGGAAATTGAACCGGGCGATGTAGGCGCGCGAGGGCATCTGGAACTTGCCGACGCTGATCGTGTCCAGGCCGCCGGAGACCTCCTCCCAGACGGTCTTGTCCGCCGAGAGCTCCTCGCGGGTCTGCTCGACGTAGGCCATGCGCACGGTTTTGCCGACGGCAACGGAGCCCGCGTCCGGTTTTTCGCGCCCGCTGATCATGCGAACGAGCGTCGTCTTGCCGGCGCCGTTCGGGCCGATGATGCCGACGATGGCGCCGGCCGGCACCTTGAACGAGAGCTGGTCGATCAGCAGGCGCTCGCCGTAGCCCTTGGAGACCTTCTTGAACTCGATCACTTCGTTTCCCAGCCGCTCGGCGACGGGGATGAAGATCTCCTGCGTCTCGTTGCGCTGCTGGTGTTCGTATTGCGACAGTTCTTCAAAGCGGGCGAGGCGCGCCTTCGACTTCGCCTGCCTGGCCTTCGGGTTCTGGCGCACCCATTCGAGCTCGGCCTGCATCGCCTTGATGCGGGCGGCTTCCTGGCTGGCCTCGACCTGCAGGCGCTTCTCCTTCTGGTCGAGCCAGCTCGAGTAGTTGCCTTCCCACGGAATGCCGTAGCCGCGGTCGAGCTCGAGGATCCAGCCGGCAGCGTTGTCCAGGAAGTAGCGATCGTGCGTGACGGCCACCACGGTGCCGGGAAAACGCTGCAGGAACTGCTCGAGCCACTCGACGCTCTCGGCGTCGAGATGGTTGGTCGGCTCGTCCAGCAGCAATAGATCCGGCTTGGAAAGCAACAGGCGGCAAAGCGCCACGCGGCGCTTTTCGCCGCCCGAGAGCACATCGACCTTCTGCTCCCACGGCGGCAGGCGCAGCGCATCGGCGGCG
>DASQIG010000485.1:0-4940 GCA_035631735.1 Burkholderiales bacterium
GGCCGAGGTGACGAAGAAGTCGTCGCCCACGATCTGCACGCGGTCACCGGCCTCCTTGGTGAACGCTCGCATGGCGGCGGCGTCGTGCTCCGCGAACGGATCCTCGAGCGACACGATCGGGTAGCGCTCGAGCCAGCCGAGGAGCATGGCGTGCAGCTCGCCCGAGGAGAGCGAGCGGTTTTCCAGCGCCAGGTGGTAGCGCCCGCCGCGCCAGAGCTGCGTCGCAGCGATGTCGAGCGCGATTGCGGCGTCAACGCCCGGCTCGAGCCCCGCGTCGGCGATGGCGCCGACCAGCTCGGCGAGCGCCTCTTCGTTCGTCTTGAATGCGGGCCAGTAGCCACCTTCGTCGGCGACGCCGGCGAGCAGCCCGCGCTTCGCGAGGCGCGCGCCCGCCGCGGCGTAGATCTGCGCGCTCCATTCGAGCGCCTCGGTGAAGCTGCCGGCGCCGATGCAGATCACCATGTAGTCCTGCACGTCGACGCGCTCCCGCGCATGCGCGCCGCCGCCGTAGATCTGGATCTGCGGGACGGGTAGCGCCACGCGGCGATTGCCCGCCAGGTGCCGCCAGAGGGGAACCTTGGCCGATGCGGCGGCGGCATGGGCGCAGGCGAGCGAGACGGCGACCATCGCGTTGGCACCGAGCCGGTGCTTGTCCGGCGTGCCGTCGAGCCCGATGAGCCGCGCGTCGATCGCCGCCTGGTCGGCGACGCTCAGCGCGCGCAGCCCGCCGCGGATCACCGTGTTGATGTTCCTCACCGCCGCGGCTGCCTCCAGAGCGCGCGCTTCGCCGCTGCCGGTGGAGGCGCCGGCGGGCGCGATCGCGCGCCCGGCGGCGAGCGGCGTGCTGCCGCGGCCGACGATCACTTCGGCTTCGACCGTCGGCCGCCCGCGCGAGTCCCAGACGCGGCGGCCTTTTACGTCGAGGATCTTTGCCATGCCTCTCGCAGCCCGGCGAGCGTGCGCACGGGCTCGGCGAGCAGCGCGCGCGCCGCGCGGCGCACCCGCGCACGGCCCGCATCGTCGAGATATTCGACCGGCGACTTGCCGTCCACGCGCCCGAGGAGCAGGCCCGGCAGCAGCGTCGCGGCGCGCTCTTCGAGCGCCGCGGGCGGCTCCCAGCTGACGCCGCGCAAATAAGCGCGCGAGAGGGCGTCGTAGCACTGCATGAAGGCGACACGGGCCCGCGGCACCCAGACCGACTTCAGGAACATGTGGTTGAGGCAGAACGCGAGATCAAACGCTGGATCCCCGTACCAGGCGCACTCGGCGTCGAGGAAAACGGGGCTCGAGTTGCGTACCAGGATGTTCTTTGGGCTGACGTCGCCGTGCACCAGCGCGAGAAGTGTCGCCGAAGTGCGACGCTCCAGGGCGAGCAGCCGATCCCGCAAATCTGCATGCAGCGCGCTCGTTGCGACTAGATAAGGCTCGAGGCGAATGGCGTGGAATATCGCATCGGTGGCGAAGCGCCGTGCGAAATCCGCTTGGCCGGCCGTGCCCGCGTGAATCGCCGCGAGGCAAGCCCCCGCGCTTGCGGCAAAACCGGTGTCGGCGCGGCCATCGCGCAGGAGCGACTTCCAAACGGGGTATTCGAGGTACTCCATCGCGAAAAGGCCCGCTTCGTCGTCCCAGGCGAGGACGCGCGGCGCGCTACCCGGCACGATGCTGCCGGCGGTCTGCAGCCACTGGCGCTCATAGCGGTTGCGCGCAATAGGCGCCTCCCACACCTGGGCAACGCGCAGGCGCGGCAGCGCGCGCTTGACGCAGATCGGGCCCGCCGCTCTCCCATGGGCGAGATCGACGCGCCAGATGTCCGAGGAGACGCCGCCGGCGAGGGGCTGCACGTGAAGCGGTGCGCCGAGCCCCGCGCGCCGCAGGAATTCCTCGAGGGCTACGTCAGGGCGCAAGGCGCGCGATGCGCCAGTGCTCGCCCTCGCGGGTATAGAGCAGCCGGTCATGCAGCCGGTCGGCGCGACCCTGCCAGAACTCGAGCTCGGTCGGCAGCACCCGGTAGCCGCCCCAGTGCGGCGGCCGTGGCGGCGCATCGCCGTGGCGCCGGCGCGCCTCTGCCATGGCCGCCTCGAGGGCCGCGCGCGAGGCGACGCGCTCGCTCTGGGGCGAGGCCCAGGCGGAAAGGCGCGCGCCCAGAGGGCGGCTCGCATAGTAGGCGTCCGATTCGGCCGCCGAGACGCGCTCGACGCCACCGTCGATGCGCACCTGGCGCTCGAGCTCCGACCACATGAAGAGGAGGCATGCCGCGCCGCGCGCCTCGAGCTCGCGCGCCTTGCGGCTGCGGTAGTTCGTATAGAAGGTAAAGCCGCCGCCCTCGATGCCTTTAAGGAGCACGATACGCGCCGAGGGTGCGCCGTCGGCGCCTACCGTGGCAAGTGTCATGGCATTGGGCAGGGGCAGCCGCGCGCGCAGGGCGTCTTCGAACCAGCGCTCGAACTGGCGTACCGCATCGCGATCGGCGTCAGCTTCCGCAAGCCCGGCGCGCATGTACTCCTGGCGCAGATCGGCGATCTTCATGTAGGGATTTTACGGTGCGAAACGCAACGCCCGAGGGAAATCGGCGCGATTTCCCTCTGAAAGTCGTTGACACGCAGGTCGCGATTCGGCATCTTCTCGACCACCGCGCTCTCACGGGCGGGATTTTCCGGGATCGATCCAGCAACAAATCAGCGAACGTTCAGAGGAGAAACTAGATGGCGAAGAAGAAAGCGAAGGGCAAGAAGCGCAAGCCGAATGCCGCCTTCATGAAGCCGATGACGCCGACGGGCCCGCTCGCGGCGGTCGTGGGCTCGAGCGCGATGCCACGTACGGAAGTCACGAAGAAGATCTGGGGCTACATCAAGCGAAACGGCCTGCAGGACAAGAAAAACAAGCGCATGATCAACTCCGACGACAAGTTGAAGCCGGTGTTCGGCGGCAAGGGTCAGGTCTCGATGTTCGAGATGACCAAGCTCGTCAGCCGGTACCTGAAATAACCGATTACCGCGGGGAGGAGAGAACGGAAAAGGCCGGGCTAGCCCCGGCCTTTTTCATTGGTGGTACGAGCTGACGCGCTCCACTTCGTGGCGCGAGCCGAGTATTACTGCCACTTTCTGGTGCAGGCCTTTCGGCTGGATGTCGAGGATGCGGCTGCGGCCGTCGGTGGCGGCGCCCCCCGCCTGCTCGACGATGAAGGCCATCGGATTCGCCTCGTACATGAGCCGCAGGCGCCCTTCCTTCTGCTTCGAGTCGCGCGGGTACATGAAGATGCCGCCGCGCGAGAGCACGCGGAAGACGTCCGCCACCATCGACGCCACCCAGCGCATGTTGAAGTCCTTGCCGCGCGGCCCGTCGGCCCCGGCGAGGCACTCGTCGATGTAGCGCTTCACCGGCGGCTCCCAGCGGCGCGCATTGGAGGCGTTGATCGCGAACTCCTGCGTGTCCGCCGGGATGCGGATCTCGGGGTGCGTGAGCACGAAGGTGTAGGTCTCGCGATCGAGCGTGAAGCCGTGCACGCCTTCGCCTACCGTGAGGATGAACACGGTGGTCGGACCATAGACGGCAAAGCCGGCCGCCACCTGGCGGCTGCCCGGCTGCAGGAACGCGGGCTCCTCCGGCTCGCAGTACTTGCCGTCCGCCATCTTCGGGCAGCGCAGCACCGAGAAGATGGTGCCCACCGAGATGTTCACATCGATGTTCGATGAGCCGTCCAGCGGGTCGATGAGCAGCAGATATTCGCCGCGTTTGTAGGGCTCGGTGATCGGAATCGGCTTCTCCGACTCCTCGGAGGCGAAGGCAGCCAGGTTGCCGCCCCAGACATTGGCTTCGAGCAGGATCTCGTTCGAGAGCACGTCGAGCTTCTTTTGCACCTCGCCGTGGACGTTGCTGGTCGCCGTGCCGCCCAGCCCCTCGGCGAGCGCCCCCTTGTTTACGCGCGTGCTGATGGCCTTGCAGGCTCGGGCGATGGTTTCGACCAGCAGCCGGAGGTCGGCGTTGATGATGTTCGACTGCTGGCGGCCGACCAGGAACTGGGTAAGGGTGATGCGCCGCATCGGCGGCGATTCTACCTATTTCACAGGCGTCGTCTTGCGAACCATGCGCCGCCGAGCAGCAACGCCGCGATCAGCGTGAACACCGGCGTCATGCCGAGCGCGCTCGAGATGGCGCCCGAGGCGAGCGGGATGAGCGTCTGGCTGCAATTGAGCATCGTGGTGCGGATGCCGACCGCTTCGCCCTGGCGCCCGGGCGGGGACGCTTCGTAGAGCAGCGCCATGATCACCGGCTGCGACGCGCCGAGCCCCAGGCCGAGGATGAACGAGAGCGCCATCAGCAGCGGCACGCTCTGCACCAGCGGGAACAGGAAGTACGCGGTGCCTGCCACGGTCATCGCGGCTGCGATCAGGAGCCATTGGTGGACGTGCCGCACGAGCTGCGTGAGCACCGCGCGCACCACGAAGGTCGCGATCGCGAAGCAGGACATCACCACGCCGATGGTGCCGGGCGCGAGCCCGATGCGCGAGCCATAGAGCGGCATCAGGAAGCTGTAGATGTCCCAGCCCATGTTGAGCAGCCCGCTCGCGATGAGCGTATGGCGCAGCAACGGCAGGCGAAGCAGCTGCGCCACGCCGCCGTGGCGCTCGCGCGCGACGTGCGCCGGCCGTGGCAGCGGGCGCCTGCGCCGCGCGAGCAGCACGAGCGCGATCACCGGCAGCGTGGCGAGCGCGAGCATCGCGCCGGCATGGCCGAACGTCTCGATGGCGTAGCCGGCGATGAGCGGGCCGAGCGAGTTCGAGATCGAGAAGCCGAGCGAAAGCCAGGAGAACGTCACCGCGCGCTGCTCGGGCGTGCCGTAGGCGCCGAACACGCTGTTCATGGCGATGTGCAGCAGCATGAACGCCGTGCCGATCAGCGGGCAGGCCACGTAAAGCACGCCGAGCGTCGGGAACAGAAAC
>DASQIG010000486.1:0-3830 GCA_035631735.1 Burkholderiales bacterium
ACGAGCGGCTGGCCGAGACTCATCTTCGGCGCGAGCATGCGGATGATCAGGTCCGGCGGCCCGCCGGGCGGCGAGGGCACGACGATGTGGATCGGCTTCGCGGGCCACGGCTGCGCGTGCGCCCATCCCGCGACCGCCAGCACGACGGCGGCGAAGAGCCTCACGGTTCGATCCGGCGCCCCTCGCGCGCCGAGCGCACGATCGCTTCGAGCACGGCGACATTGTGCACTTCGTCGCCGCCGGGAACGGCGAGCGGCTGTCGCGCCAGCGCCGCTTTTGCGAAATGCTCGAGCTCGGCGCGCTCGGTGCCCGCTTTCGGGAAGCTAACTTTTTCCGGACGTTGCTTGCGCGTCACATCCTGCGGATCGATGAACGAGCACTGCAGGTCCCAGGTGTGCAGGTGCTCGACGTCACCGATCTCCACCCAGCCCTTGGAGCCGAACACCTGCAGGCGCCACGTCTCGGCGGTCGCAATCACCGTGCCGAGGTAGGCGGTCGCGCCCGAGCGGAAGCGGAAAAGCATCGACGTAGTGTCATCGCCGCCAAAATCGTGCACGCGACGATCGCTCTGCGCGAACACCGAGCCGATGTGGCTGCCGGCGAGATACAGCATCGCATCGACGACATGCACGCCGCGGCCGGTCATGCCGCCGGCGGGCACCTCGGCCGGGTCGTGGCGCCAGTGCTCGCGCGCGAAGCGGTACGCGCTCGGGCCGCAGAAGTTGCCCTCGATGTGCAGGAGCTTGCCAAGCCGCCCGTCCTCGAGCATGCGCTTCGCTTCGTTGAGCGCCGGCTGGAAGCGCCAGTTGTAGCCCACCGCAAGCGTCACGCGATGCTCGGCGCAGGCGCGCACTGCACGCTCCGCTTCGCGAGCGTCGAGGCCGAGCGGCTTCTCGACGAAGACGTGCTTGCCCGCGCGCGCGGCGGCGATGATCTGCTCGCAATGCTGCGAATGCGGCGTGGCGAGCACCACAGCTTCGATCTCGCGATCGGCGAGAAGCTGGTCGTAGCTCGCGGCGAGCGAGATGCCATGGCTCCGGCAGAACTCGATCGCCTTTGCCGGCGTGCGCGTGGCGCCGGCGGCGAAGCGGATGTGCTCGCTCTTGCCCTGCACCGCCGCGACGAGGTTGCGGCCCCAGCCGCCGATGCCGACGATCGCCGCGCGGATCATCGTTGCCAGCGCGCCAGCAGTCGCGCGAGCGCCCACGCCGCGACCCAGGCGACGCCGAGCCAGCCCCAGCCGCAAAGGCCATCCTTCTCGAGCAGGCCGGGCACGCCAGGCATTACGACGACGGCGCTGTACTCGCCGATTGCGATGGGGCTGCGCTCGAGCATCACGCGCCCGCTGCCTGCGCGAGGCAGCGCCCCTGCTTCTCGAACCAGTAGACGACGTTGCCGGTGACCACGATGCTGCCCGAGACGACCGCGCTCGCTGCCGCCACCGCGCCTGCGGCGGCGAGCAGTTCGGCGCAGCCCTGGCCCTGGCAGTGGCCGAGCGCGCCGATCTGCACCGGCTGCATGGTCATGTGCCGCGCCTCGATACGGCAGCCCTCGTCGTACACCATGGTGGTGCGCGGCACGTAGATACAACCGGTGAGCACGATCGCGAAGCAGAGGACCGCGCGGCGCATCATCGGACCAATCATTGCCCTGACCCCGATTTCGCCAACGCGACATGGCGATCGAGGAACTCGACGACGTCCTTTTGCCAGAGGTGCGCGCCTTGCGCCGAAAAGATCGCATGCCCGGCAGCGCCGGGCCGGCCCTGTGCCGGCGTGAAGGCACCATAGATGACCATGCGGTGGGCGACGCCGCGCGATTTCAATATGTCGGCGAGCGTGGTAATCGATGCAGTCGTGCGGTCGTTCGCCGCCACCATCAGGAGCGTCGGCGTCTGCAGCTTTTGCGCAGCCGCGATCAGCGCGGCGCGCAGGCTCGGACTGCCGTCCCAGCTCAGCGCGCCACCGGCCTGGTCGACGGCGGCGAGAAACGCGGCGCTGCGGCTCGCGGCGAACATCGTGACGATGCCGCCGAAGGACCAGCCCATGATCGCGATTCGCTTGCTGTCCGCGAATTCAACCGTGCGCAGATACGGGAGCGCGGCGAGCACGTCGTCCGTCTCCGCCTGCAGGCGGCCGACCACGCTTGCGCCGTCCGCCTCCTGCCACCAGAGGGCGCCATCGGATTTGCCGTAGCCGCGGCGCTCGGGCACCAGCACGGCGTACCCGGCGCGCGTAAGCATCGCGCCCACGTACTCGAACGGCACCGATGCACGCTCGCGCCCGTCGCGCGTGCCGTGGTTGTAGATCACGACCGGGAAAGGCCCGGCGCCTTGCGGCCGGTAGAGATACGCCTGGATGCGCAGGCTGCCGCTCGGATAGAAAACCTCCGTGTACGCCGCTTCGTCAACCGCATACGCGGCGCTCGCGAACGCGAGCAGTGCGCATAGCCCCAGCCTCATGGGCCGCTGAGCGTCTTCACCAGCCGGTAGAGATATTCGACGCCGTCGTCAAACGCTTTCACCAGGACGCGCTCGTCCTTGCCATGTATGCGATTGTCGTCTACGTCGCCGGCGAGGCCGCTGTGGCCGTACGCGGGAATACCGATCGCGCGCAGGAAGCGGCTGTCGGTGGCGCCGGTGCTCATCGACGGGATCACGGGGATGCCCGGCCAGAACTCGGCGGTGAGCTTCTCGATCGGCTGCATGACGTCGGGTCGCAGCGGCGAGGCGCCGGCCGAGCCGAAGTCACCGGCAGGCTTCACTTCGATCGCCTCGTCGGCGAGCACGCGCTTCAGCGTCGCAGTCACGTCTGGGATCGGCTCGCCGGGCAGCACGCGGCAGTTGACGTTGGCGCGCGCAGTCTGCGGCAACGCGTTGGGTGCATGGCCGCCGCTCAGCATCGTGGCGACGCACGTGGTCCGCATCTGCGCGTTATAAGGCGGGTTTGCCGACAAGCGCGCAATCGCCGCGCTGTCCGCGCGACCGGCGGCGAGCGCCTTCATGTCGGCGCCGATCTGCGGGGTCTCGAACGGCGCGGCGCGCTCGAACCAGGCGCGCGTGGTCTCGTTCAGCCTTATCGGGAAGTCGTACTTGCCCAGGCGCGCCAGGCCCTCGGCGAGCCGGTAGATGGCGTTGTCCTTGCGCGGCACCGAGCTGTGTCCGCCCGAGTTCTTCACCTCGAGCGTGTAGTCGACGTAGTTCTTCTCCGAGGTCTGCACGCCGTTGCGGAGCGGCTTGCCGCTCTTCAGGCCGACGCCCGCGCCTTCGTTCAGCGCGAACTCCGCGTCGATCAGATTGCGCTGATTGGCGATCACCCACCGGATGCCGAGGGCGTTCGCGTCGCCGATCTCCTCGTCGGTGGTGAGCGCGACGATGATGTCGCACTCGGGGCGGTAGCCTTCCTGCCGGTAGCGCATCAGGTTGGCGACGAATGCGGCCGCCATGAACTTGTCGTCGCTCGAGCCGCGGGCATAGAAGTAGCCGTCCTGCTCGACCAGCTTGAACGGATCGGTTGTCCAGTCCTCGCGCTTTGCCTCGACGACGTCGATGTGCGCGAGCAGCAGGATCGGCTTCCTTGCGCCCGAGCCGTGCAGCCGCGCCACCATGTTTCCCTTGCGCGCTGCTGGCGTGAAGACACGCACGTCGTCGCCCGGAAAACCCGCGGCGCGCAGCCGCGCCGCCATGGCCGCGGCCGCCTTCGCCGTATCGCCGGTCGCGGTGACCGTGTTGATCTCGACGAGCTCCTTGTATATGTCGCGGGCGAGACGCTGGTGCGGCGCGAGCGCCTGTGCGCCCGCAAATGCGGGCAGCGCGAAAAGCAGCCAGCCGA
>DASQIG010000487.1:0-1524 GCA_035631735.1 Burkholderiales bacterium
CGTCATGGTGAAGCTCGCCGAAGGCAGCCTCGTCAGGCTCGGCGAGAAGGGACAGCTGCGCTTCAGCGAGCTCTCGCCGACGCGCGAGCTGTTCAAGGCTGCGCTCGATGTGCTCGAAGGCGCCTTTCGCTTCACCACCGACATCGTGGCGAAACCGCGCAAGCGCGACGTCACGATCCGCGCGGCACAGGTCACCGCCGGCGTCCGCGGCACCGACTTGTGGGGCCGCGCGCGGCAGGGGAACGAGATCGTGTGCCTGATCGACGGCGAGGTCGAGGTCGCGGCCGCAGGCGAGCGGTCCGTCACGCTGCGCGAGCCGCGGCAGTTCTACCGCCGCATCGACGGCAAGACGCAAGCCGTGGGCGTGGTGAACGAAACGCAGATCGACAGATGGTCCGGCGAAGTCGAGCTGCAAGAAGGCAAGGGCGTCGCGCGGCGCGGCGGACGCTACAGCGTGCTGCTCGCGAGCGCCGCAGACCAAGGCGCGGTGCTGCCGATCTACGACGAGCTGCAGAACGCCGGCTACCCCGCGGAATTGCGGCCGCTGAAGCAGGGCGAGAAGATGGTGTACACCGTGCGCATCCGCCAGCTCGCTTCGCGCGCCGAGGCGCAGGCGCTCGCGAAGCAGCTGCGCGGCAAGTACGGCATCAGCCAACCGAAGGTCGCGCCGTAGCGCCACTCGGCCTGCTCTGCATTACGGGCATCGCGCTCGACGCGGCGCGGCGCGCGAAGCGGTATTTGGATCGCTAAGAATCGAGTGCGCCCTATAATGGGCGCGCTTTGTCGCTGCATCTCGAACTACTCAATCCCGAGCAGCTAGCCGCCGTCACCCTTCCCGACGAGCACGCGCTCATCCTTGCGGGCGCGGGCAGCGGCAAGACGCGCGTGCTCACTACGCGCATCGCCTGGCTCATCAAGGGCGGGCGCGTCACGCCGGCGCGCATCTTGGCGGTGACGTTCACCAACAAGGCGGCGCGCGAGATGCTCACGCGGGTGACGGCGATGCTGCCGGTCAATCCGCGCGGCATGTGGATCGGCACCTTCCACGGCCTGTGCAACCGCATGCTGCGCTCGCATCATCGCGAGGCGGGCCTGCCGCCGGCGTTCCAGATCCTCGACTCGCAGGACCAGCAGGCGCTGGTCAAGCGCCTCGCGAAGAGCCTCAACATGGACGACGAGCGCTTTCCGCCGCGCGAGCTCGCCTGGTTCATCAACGCCAACAAGGAAGAGGGCGTTCGCGCCGGCGATGTGCCGATCAGCGACGAGAACACGCGGCGCATGGCGGACTTTTACGCCGCGTACGACGCGCAGCTGCAGCGCGAGGGCGTCGTCGACTTTCCCGAGCTGCTGCTGCGCAGCTACGAGCTCCTGCGCCGCAACGAGATCCTGCGCAGCCACTACGCGCAGCGCTTCCAGCACATCCTGGTCGATGAGTTCCAGGACACGAACCGGCTTCAGTACCGCTGGCTCAAGCTCTTCGGGGGTGGGGGCGCGAGGTATTTCTGCGTCGGCGACGACGACCAG